>NZ_WWIC01000105.1:0-212 GCF_009872555.1 Streptomyces sp. SID5643 | reverse complement strand
TGGCTCGGCTACGTGTGGGTGTGCCTCGCCGAGAACCCGCCGTCGTTCGAGGAGTCGGTGATCGCCGACGTGGTCGCGCGCCTGGGCGACGTCGAGTCCATCGAGCGCTACGACGTCGAGAGCCTGGAGGTCGGCCGGCGGATCGTCTACGACGTCCGGGCCAACTGGAAGCTGATCATCGAGAACTTCATGGAGTGCTACCACTGCGCGAC
>NZ_WWIC01000104.1:0-12295 GCF_009872555.1 Streptomyces sp. SID5643 | reverse complement strand
CGGGAAGCCTGCTTCGAGATGAGTATTCCCACCTCCTTGAGAGGGTAAGGCTCCCAGTAGACGACTGGGTTGATAGGCCGGATATGGAAGCACGGTAACGTGTGGAGTTGACCGGTACTAATAGGCCGAGGGCTTGTCCTCAGTTGCTCGCGTCCACTGTGTTGGTTCTGAAACCACGAACAGCCCCACGTGCCACACGTGGTGCGGCGGTTCACAGTTTCATAGTGTTTCGGTGGTTATAGCGTAGGGGAAACGCCCGGTTACATTCCGAACCCGGAAGCTAAGCCTTACAGCGCCGATGGTACTGCAGGGGGGACCCTGTGGGAGAGTAGGACGCCGCCGAACAATTCTTCTGGAAAACCCCCGCATCTTCGGATGCGGGGGTTTTCTGCGTTTGGGCCCCCTTTCTGGGGCCTGTCGCTTCACAGGCGTCCGGCCGTCTTCAATGCCAGGTACGCGTCCGCCAGCGCCGGCGCCAGGTCCTCCGGGGTGGCGTCGACGACCGTCACGCCGTGGCGGCGGAGTTGTTCTGCCATGCGGTGACGCTCTGATTGGGCCTGGGCGGCTGCTGCGGCCTCGTAGACCGCGTCGGCGTTACCGCGTGCTGTGGCCATTTCCGTGATGTGAGGGTCGGCCACCGACGCCAGCAGGACGGTGTGGCGCTGGGTGAGCTGAGTGAGGACCGGGAGCAGGCCTTCTTCGATGGGGGCGGCGTCCAGCGTGGTGAGCAGGACGATCAGGGAGCGGCGGGGGGACGTACGCAGGGCGGTCGCTGTGAGGCCTCGGGCGTCCGTTTCGACGAGCGCCGGCTCCAGCATGGCCATGGCGTTGACCAGGGCGGGAAGGACGTCGCCTGCCGTGCGGCCCTGGACGAGGGCGCGGACCTTGCGGTCGTACGCGAGGAGGTCCACCCGGTCGCCGGCACGGGAGGCGAGAGCTGCGAGGAGAAGCGCCGCGTCCATGGAGGCATCGAGACGGGGTGCGTCGCCCACGCGGCCGGCCGAGGTTCGGCCGGTGTCGAGGACCAAGAGGATGTGGCGGTCGCGTTCGGGGCGCCAGGTGCGTACGGCGACCGTGGTCTGGCGGGCTGTGGCGCGCCAGTCGATGGAACGGGTGTCGTCGCCGGGGACGTACTCGCGCAGGCTGTCGAACTCCGTGCCCTCGCCGCGGGTGAGGACGCTGGTGCGGCCGTCCAGTTCGCGGAGGCGGGCCAGTTTGGAGGGGAGGTGCTTGCGGCTGGTGAACGGGGGCAGGACGCGTACCGTCCAGGGGGCCCGGTGGGTGCCCTGGCGGGAGAAGAGGCCGAGGGGGCCGTACGAGCGGATGGTGATGCGGTCGGCCTGGCGGTCGCCCCGGCGGGTGGGGCGGAGGCCGGTCGTCACGCGACGGCGTTCGCCCGGAGGGACCGTGAGGCGGTGGCGGGAGGCCGCTGTCTCCGTGCCGGGCTGCCAGCTGCTGGGGGGCCAGGCGTCGCGGAGTCGGGCGCGGAGGGGGCGGCGGGACGGATTCGTGATCGTCAGGGTCACTTCTGCCGTGTCGCCGAGGCGTACGGAGGTGTCGCCGGAGCGGGTCAGGCCCAGGCGGCGTACGGGGGCGGCCAGTGCGAAGTCGCAGGCGCAGGCCACGGCCAGGGGAGCGTTGACCGCCAGGATGCCCGTCCAGCCGGGCTCCCAGATGCCGACGGGGATGGAGCCCAGGGCCGCGAGGAGGGCGGCGCGTCCGGTGAGTGCCATCAGCGGGGGACGGGGACGTGGGCGAGGATCGCGTTGATGACGGAGTCGGCCGTCACGCCTTCCATTTCGGCCTCCGGTCGGAGTTGCACGCGGTGGCGGAGGGTGGGGAGGGCGAGTGCCTTCACGTCGTCGGGGATGACGTAGTCGCGGCCGGTGAGCCAGGCCCAGGCGCGGGCGGTGGCCAGGAGGGCCGTGGCGCCGCGGGGGGAGACGCCGAGGGTGAGGGAGGGCGACTCGCGGGTGGCGCGGCAGATGTCGACGACGTAGGCGGTGATCTCTGGGGAGATGGTGGTCCTGGCGACGGCGGCGCGGGCGGCCTCCAGGTCGGCGGGGCCCGCTACGGGGCGTACGCCGGCGGCCTTGAGGTCGCGGGGGTTGAAGCCCTCGGCGTGGCGGGTGAGGACGTCGATCTCGTCCTGGCGGGAGGGCAGGGGGATGGTGAGTTTGAGGAGGAAGCGGTCCAGCTGGGCTTCCGGGAGAGGGTAGGTGCCCTCGTACTCGACCGGGTTCTGGGTCGCTGCGACCAGGAACGGGTCGGGGAGGGGGCGGGGGGTGCCGTCGACGGTGACCTGGCGTTCCTCCATGGCTTCGAGGAGGGACGACTGGGTCTTGGGGGGCGTGCGGTTGATCTCGTCGGCGAGGAGGAGGTTGGTGAAGACGGGGCCGGGCTGGAAGGAGAACTCGGCGCTGCGGCTGTCGTAGACCAGGGAGCCGGTCACGTCGCTCGGCATGAGGTCGGGGGTGAACTGGACGCGTTTGGTGTCGAGTTCGAGGGCGGAGGCGAGGGCGCGGACCAGGAGGGTCTTGGCGACGCCGGGGACGCCTTCGAGGAGGACGTGGCCGCGGCAGAGCAGGGCGACGACGAGGCCGGTCACGGCGGGGTCCTGGCCGACCACGGCCTTGGCGATCTCGGCGCGCAGGGCCTCCAGGGCGTCTCGGGCGGCGCCCGGGTCCCCGGTCTGCCCGGCGTTGTCAGTGGTCGGGTCCATCATGGACGGCGTACCTCTCTTTCGAGGGCGTCGAGTCGGTCGGCGAGTGCGATGAGTGCTGCGTCGTCGCTGGGCGGTGGTCCGAAGAGGAGGGATTGCCGGTCCTGGCCGTCGCCGTGGAGGTGGGCGGACAGGGCGGGGAGCAGGGCCTCGGGCGTGTGCGCCTGGGTGACGGGGACGCCCACGAGGGGGGCGAGGCGGGTGCGGGTGGTGGAGCGCAGGGCGTCGGCCGCGCGGTCGCGGGCGTCGGTCTTGCGGTAGAGGCGGGCGCGGCCTTCGGCGGTTTCGGAGGCGCGGATCGCTACGGGGAGTTTCTCGGGCACGAGGGGGCCGAGCCGGCGTGCCCGCCAGAGGGCGGCCAGGGCTGCGGCGATGAAGAGCTGCAGGGTGCCCCAGAGCCAGCCCGAGGGGAGCAGGTCGAAGAAGCTGCGTTCGTCGTCGGGGTTGGCGGCCGACGGGTCCGAGAGCGAGGGGAGGTACCAGACCAGATGGGGGCGGGAACCGAGGAGTTGGAGGGCGAGCGAGGCGTTGCCCTGCTCGTCGAGGTGGTCGTTGAGAAGGATGTCGGGCGCGCCCAGGGCGATGGTGTCGCCGTGCCCTGTGCCGTCCGGGATGCGCAGCAGGGTGGCCAGGCGTTCGCTGGGGTAGCAGGCGTTGGCGCCGAGGTGGGTGGTGGTGTAGCGGACGCCGCCCGTGTCGGCGGTGCCGGCGCGCTGGGCGGCGGGCAGGGTGCAGTCGGGGGAAAGCGTCGAGTCGAGGCTGGTGGCGGGGTCGGCGGTGACGCCGGGGGCGAGCCGTTCGATGGAGGCGCTGCCCGAGGCGACCAGGACGGTGCGGCCGCGGGAATCGGCGAACGCGTTGTGCAGCCGGGTCTGCTGAGTGGGGGTCAGCAGGTCGGGGGCGGCGACCAGGAGGGTCGTGTCCGGGCCGGCCGCGGTGGCTGCCTCGTCCAGGGTGGTGACCACACGGGTGTCCACGCCCCGGTCGGCGAGGAGCTCGGCGATGGCGCGGCTGCCGCCCGGGTCGGCGGAGCGCGGGTCGAGTTCGCCGTGGCGGGCGTCGGAGCGGATGACGGCGATGGCGACGGCTCCCGCGAGGAGTACCACGAGGGCGAGTGCGACACCGCGCGCGCGGGTCCACACCTGGCGGGCGGTGGGCGAGGCCGAGGTGGACGTGAGGGTGGCCTCGGTGGTCATTCGGCGGCTCCCTGGCGGGTGTGGGGGGCCGTGGTGGCACTGCTCGTCGCGAGCTGGGGCTTGGTGCGTTCCAGGTCGCGGTCGAGTTCCGCGATGCGGTGGTACGACTGTTCGGTCGCCGAGCGGCCGCCGTATGTGACGTCGTCGAAGTCGCGGGCGGCGGTGCGCAGTCGGTCGGTGTGGGCGGGCAGGGCCCGGCCGGCTTCGGCTGCGGCCTCGTCGGCGGTGCGGCCGGGGCGGACGTCCAGCAGGGCGCGTTCCTCCAGGGCGCGGACGAGTGCGCGCATGCCCTCCTGGACCGCCTGGTTCCAGTGGCCCTGGGCGGCGTGTGCCTCGGCGGTGGCGCGGTGGTCGGCGGCGCTGCGGGGCCGGTCGTCGAACAGGGTTGCGGACGAGGTGGGTTGGCGGCGCGGTGTGCCCAGGCGCCACCACAGGGCGGCCAGGGCGGCGATGACGGCCAGGATGACGACGATCAGGCCGAGGGTGCCGCCGGGGGTGGCGCTCGATGCGGCGTTGAAGAGTTTGCCGAGCCAGTCCCAGAAGGCGTCGAGGGCCCGCTCGAACAGGCTGGGGTCGTTCTCGTGGTACATCCGCTTGGACAGCTCGCGCCGGGCCGCCTCGCGCGCAGGGTCGCGAGGGGTGGTGAGGGGCGGCTCGTCGGCGGAGCGGGCCGGCGACAGCAGGGAGGTGTCGCCGGCGCTCAGCAGCGTCCGTATGCCGGCGCCCGGCAGCGCCGTTGTGAGAAGTTCCCCCGCCCGGCTCACCGCATCAGCTCCCGGGGGTGGCGCCGGGGGCGGTGGAGCCGTAGCCCTGGACGCCGGCGGCGCGGGCCAGTTCGAGGTCGAGTGCCTCGCGGCGGATGCGCTGGTCGATGTAGAGGAGCACGGTGACGCCGGCCGTGATCGGGAACGTGATCATGGAGCCGATCACCGAGCCGATGCCGCTGATGATGAGGAACGTCCAGCCGAGGCTGCCGACACCGGTGTTGAGCCAGCCGGTGAGGCCGTCGCCGCTGAGGGCCGCGGCGAGGAGGGTGAAGGGGATGACGATGATCGAAGCGACGACGTTCGCGATGAGCGTGGCGAGCAGCTGGATGCCGAAGATCCGCCACCAGGTGCCCTGGACGAGCTTCGCGGAACGGCTCATGGCCTTCTTGATGCCCTGCTTCTCCAGCATGAGGGCGGGAGAGGCGAGAGAGAAGCGGATGGCCAGCCACAGGGCGACGATGCCGGCGCCGATGATGCCGAGGACGGTGAGGGCGACGCCCGGGCCGCTGCTCCCGGCGATGGTCACGAGGAGGCCGGGCAAGGCTCCCACGGTGACGACGCCGACGGTGATGAGCAGCAACACGCAGATGAGGCCGAACAGTTTGAGGATCTGAGGGCGGGCGTCACGCCAGGCCTCGCCGATGGTCACCGACTTGCCGAGCACGGCGCGGCTGGTGACGGTGGTGAGCAGGGCGGTCGCGATGACGGTGCCGACCAGGGAGATCACGAAGACGACGCTGGAGTTGAGCATGGCGTCGCCCATGGCGCGGCTCAGCTCGCTGAGGGTGGCGCTGGGGTCGTTGAGGGCTTCGGTGCTGGTGTCGTCCAGGACGAGCCCCTGGAACAGGACGACGATGACCTCGGTGAGGACGGCGACGGTCAGGGAGATGCCCAGGACCGTGCGCCAGTAGGTGCGCATGGTGGAGACGGCGCCGTCGAGGATCTCGCCCACGCCGAGCGGGCGGAGCGGGATGACGCCGGGCTTGGCGGCGGGCGGGGGGCCGCCCCAGCCGCTTCCCCACCCGCCGTGAGCTCCGGGCGCGCCGTGTCCGCCGTGGCCGCCGTACCCACCGGGGGGCTGGTTGCCCCAGCCCGGGCCGGGGGGTGGGGGCGGGGGCGCCTGGCCGGGGGCGGCCGGGCCGCTGGGGGCGGACCACTGGGCCGGTGGCGGTTGTTCCTTGGACCACTGCGGGCCGGGGTCCTGCGGGGGCCGGCCGGGCTGGGCCGGCTGGTCCGCGGACTGTGCGGGGGCGGGGCGGTCGGTGGGCTCGGCAGGGCCGGACTGATCCGGCTTCTGCCCGTCGGACGGGGCGGATCCGGGCGAGGCCCAGCCCGGAGTGTCGTTCATCGTCGCTCCTTCACGGTGCCCGTCCGCGGTCGCGGCGGCAGGTTGGCAGCCATCGTGCCATGGGGTGGTCTTGGAGTGACCGGCCGCGGTATGGGCTGCGTACCTTCAATTGTCCGCTCGATAGGGGGCAGACTGACGGCATGGCTGATCAGTACGCGCACAGCGGCGATGACAAGCGGCCGACCGAGATCCCGGCGATCCGCTGGGAAGAGCCACCGGAAGGCCCGGTTCTGGTCCTGCTGGACCAGACGAGGCTGCCGGCCGAGGAGGTCGAACTGGTCTGTACGGACGCGCCGGCACTGGTGGAGGCGATCCGCTCGCTGGCGGTGCGCGGGGCACCGCTGCTCGGCATCGCGGGGGCGTACGGCGTCGCGCTCGCCGCCGTGCGGGGCTTCGACGTGGACGAGGCGGCGGCCGCGCTGGCGGGTGCCCGGCCGACGGCGGTGAACCTGGCCGTGGGCGTGCGCAGGGCCCAGTCGGCCCACGAGGCGGCGCTCGCCAAGGGCGGCGACGTCCGGCAGGCCGCCGCGGCGGCGCTGGCCGCGGCGCGGCAGCTGCACCGGGAGGACGCCGAGGCCAGTGGGCGGATGGCCGAGCACGGGCTGGCACTGCTGGACGAGCTGCTGCCCGGTGGCGGACACCGGATCCTCACCCACTGCAACACCGGTTCGCTGGTGTCGGGCGGGGAGGGAACGGCGTTCGCGGTGGCGCTCGCGGCGCACCGGACGGGGCGGCTGCGGCGGCTGTGGGTGGATGAGACGCGGCCGCTGCTGCAGGGCGCTCGCCTGACGGCGTACGAGGCGGCTCGCAGCGGGATGGCGTACACGCTGCTCACCGACAACGCGGCCGGGTCGCTGTTCGCAGCGGGGGAGGTGGACGCGGTGCTGATCGGGGCCGACCGCATCACGGCGGACGGTTCGGTGGCGAACAAGGTCGGGAGCTATCCGCTGGCGGTGCTGGCGCGGTACCACCATGTGCCGTTCATCGTGGTGGCGCCGGTGACGACGGTGGATCTGGACACCGCGGACGGGGCGTCCGTCGAGGTGGAGCAGCGTCCCGGGCATGAGGTGACCGAGGTGACGGCGCCGCAGGTGCCGGTGGCCGGTGCGGAGGCGGGTGGTGGGATTCCGGTGGCGCCGCTGGGGACGCAGGCGTACAACCCGGCGTTCGACGTGACTCCGGCCGAGCTGGTGACGGCGATCGTCACGGAGGAGGGCGCTGTTTCGCCTGTGACCGCTGAGGCGCTCGCCGAGATGTGCGCGCGGTCACGCCGGGTGGCGGCGGGCTGAGCAGGGCGCTGCGCGGGGTGCACGGGGCGGCGGCGGGCTCCGGCGCCCTCGCCGCTCCGTCCTGCTGGAGATCATTTACGGGCCGGCGAGGGCAGACAGTAGCGCTTGCTGCGACTATGGTCACTGGCCGGTGACCTACCTCACCACTGCCTTCGCCACTGTTATGAGAATGGGATGCTCTCACTCTGATCAACAGAAACGGCCCCCCTACCTGCGCCGATGCGCGGGGAGAGGGGCCGTGACATCCAACGGTGACATCAAGCGGCTTCTGAAACCGAGTGCGCCACCTCCAGCTCAAGGATCCGGGCGGGCTGTCGAAGAAGGCGATCGAGCTGCGCAACGGCCTCGATGACATCCGGGTCCAGAGCCTCAGCGTAGATGTCCATAGTCGTCGCGATCCGGCTGTGCCGAAGAACCGCCTTGACGACCCTCGGATGCACTCGCAGGTGGACCAGGAGCGTGCCGCAGGACTTGCGGAGCCCCTTGGGGTTCATCTTGTCGAGCCCCTCCGCTTCGATGATCCGTTGCATAACCAGGTAGAAGTGCGCGGCCTGAAGCGGACGCCCTGTACGCGTGACGAAGACGTGCCCATCTGGATCATCGAACCAAGGGCGTCCCCTGCTGATCGCGCGTTCCCGCAGCCAGGCCGTGCGTAGACGGGCCCATCGCAGCGGTGCGATGCACTGAGCAGGCAGAGGCAGAGCAGCCTTCGAGGTCTCAGTCTTGAGGTCCACGTCGACCGTGCCAGCGCTCGTGCGCTGCCGCTGCTTCTCAACCAGGATGATCCTGTTGTCCAGGTCGATGTCTTCCCAGCGAAGCCCGCACACCTCGGCACGCCGCAGGCCGAGAAGGCACACCACCAGGAACGCCGGGTAGTACGGGGTGCGGCGCCGGGCAGTGGCCAGGAAGCGAAGCAAGCTCACGGCGTCCCAACTCTTGCCGCTGTCCGTGGTGGCCCGCACATGGACGAGCTTGGCCACGTTCCGAGTGACCCCGATGTCTTCGACCATGGCGGCCGTGAGCGCCGCCGAGAGGGCCCGAAGCACCCGCTTGGCGGTCTTGGCCCCTTCGTCCTCTGCAAGCCGCTGGACGACCCCGCGCAGCTCCTTGACGCCCAACTTGACCATGACCTTGGAGCCCAGCCGAGGGCGGAGGTGGAGCCGCACGGCTGCCTCGTAGGTCCGGTAACTGTTGTGTGCCAGGTTCGGCTTGACGATGACCTCAAGCCAGTAGTCGAACCACTGTCCCAGGGTCATGTCACGGGTCGGGGTGGGGACGCCGCCCTTGGCACGGTCGATCAACTCACGACGCTTGCTGTCGCACTCGTCGTAGGTCCGCCCGTAGGCGTATTTGCGCTTCACTGTCCCGTCCGGCTGTGGGACGTACACGGCCGCCTGGTAGCGACCATCAGAGCGCTTCGTGACCGTGCCGGACCCGTTCGGATTCCGCTTCCGCCGAGGCATCAGGCGGCCTCCTTGAGCCTCGTACGGATGTACTCCTCGACCGCGCTTTCCGGGATCCGACGGCAGCGCCCCTCAGTGATCGAACGGAGCCGCTTGGAGCGGATCAGGTCGTAAACCTTGGACCGGCCGTACTTGAGCCGCGTCATGACTTCGGGGACGGTCAGCAGTGCGGGCGGTGCGGTGGTCATGCGGCGGCTCCTTCCAGTTCGAGCAGGCCGGGTAGTTCTTCTCGGGCGGCTTCGCGGTTCTGTTGGATGTCGCGGCGGATGTTGGCAGCGAGCCAGGATTCGCCGGGGGTGTGGCCATGCCCGGCGTAGGTCCAGTGGGCGAGGGTGAGCGTGGTGGCCTCCGGGGCGTCGTCGGGGTCGGGCAGGCCGAGGGCTGCGCGCTGCTGGGCGGCGCGGTAGTCGGCGCGGGTCTGTCGGAGGGCGCCGAGGGTGGTGGAGTAGCGGCGGGACTTGGTGGAGAAGTGGCCACGGAAGCCGAGCATGTGGGCCCAGTCGCGCAGCTTGCGGTCCGGGTAGAGCGGGTGCAGGTCGAGGCAGGCCTCGATCAACCGGCGGGGGTGGTCGGGGACGCCGAGGAGCACCGCGGCTTCCTTGTTGCCGACGCGCCGGTCGAGGGTGCCGGTGGTCTCGGCGGCCTTGGTGGCGTACTTGGCCAGGTAGGAGGCGACGGCCTGTTCGGTGATCTCCTCGCCCTCGTCGAAGGCCTTGATGGTGCGTACGTCGAGTTGCGTTCCCCAACGCAGGGTCCGGGCCGGTTGGTCACCAGCCGGGGGCACGTCGACCTCGACTCGGGCAGCGGCGGCCCGGATCGCGTCGGTGAGCAGGTTGAGAGTGGCCCAGGCCGGGGGCGGGGTGTCGGGTCCCTCCGGCCCGTCGAAGCGGATCACGGCATGGAAGTGGACAGCCCCGCGCTTCTGGTACTCGGCGACCTTGCCGAAGGACAGCCGGGACTGCTCCCGTGCGGCCTTCTGAGTTAGTCCGGCCCGCTTGGCGATCTCCCGGCGCAGGTAGATCGTGAAGTACCGCCACAGCTCGGAGGCGTGGTTGTTCCACAGCACCGCGCCCGCGTAGTCGTACGTCGCCGGGTTGAGCGGCGTCCCCAGCTCGGGCGCGTCCTCGGCGTGACGCGTACCGCAGGCACAGGGCCGGTTGCCGGGGCGATTGTGCACCGGGCCGAAGGACGGGGCGGTGAGGGTGGCGAAGACCCGAGGGTGATCGCGGACGGTGTGCGGGGTCCCCTTGTTCGGGTCGCCGACGAGCCCGGCGCGGATGAGGTGGTAGGTGTCCCCGGCGTAGGTCCAGGCGCAGGCTGGGCAGCGGGAAGCGCGCCGGTTGCCGCACGCGAGGCGGAGCATGCCGCCCGGCTCCTGGTCGGTGCTGTAGGCGTGCAGGACATGGCCGCTCGCGCGGTCGACGGTCTTGGTCGCGCCGACGAGGCGGATCGGGTCGGCGCAGCCTCCGGTGCGCTTGATCTGTTCTTGCCAGCGGTCGAAGTCGGCCGACCCGGCCACCCTCAGCACGTCGGCGAGGGTGGCCGGGTCGAGCCCCGCCGGGGTGGCGGAGTCGGTCACGCGTCGTCCTCCGGGGTGGCGTGGCGGTCGATCCAGTCCTCGGCGCAGACCTTGTGGACGGGCTTGCCGCGGTCGGAGCGAAGCGGGGTCGGCTTGGTGCAGATCACGCAGGGCTTGTCGCCGGAATGGTCGTAGTGCTCGGGCGAGCGCCAGTTGAGGAGGGCCACGTCAGTCACCGTCCCGACCGAACGAGACGGGGGGCGGGGGTGGTGTGGCCGGTGCCCTTGCAGGTCGGGCAGGTGACGCGGAGGGTGGCGCGGGTGCCGTCGGCCTGGCGGGCGCCAGTGGTGATGGCGACGACGGGAAAGCCGTCGCAGTCGCGGCAGACGCGCGTGTTCTGGGCGTGCTCGGGCATGATGAGGTTTCCCTTTCGGGTCTGTTGGATCTGGAAGGGGTTGCAGGCGCCGGGGCGGCGGTTCTTTGGCGAGAGAGCCGCCCCGGGGCCGTTCAGCGGCGGCGGTTGCGACCGCGCGGAATGGGCGGGATCGAGTCGTAGGCGTCGCGACCCTGCTGGAATGAGGCCCGGTCGCTGTCGCTCATGCCGGACTCGCCGATCTGCCGGGTGATGCGGTTGGCGGTCTTGCGGTCGCGGTGGCGCTTGGCGATGGCGTACTCGCGGCCGAGTTCGGCCATCTGCGGGTTGGACGGGGTGTCGTTGTTCTTCCGCTTGAAGATGCCCATGTCAGCGGTTCCTTTCGGCGTTGAGGATCGAGCGGAGGACGACCGCGCACACAGCCACGGAGGCGGCGGTGATGGCGACCGCGAGGAGCATGGAGACCAGGACCGCGCCGACGACGAGGACCACGGCGCCACCACCCACGGCGAGGGCGAGCGCGCTGCCCGGGGTGAGCTGAACCGTCGGCCGGTGAGAGGCCGAGGCCACCGGCGCCGGGGCAGTCGGCTGGACGGGGGCCGGGGCCGGAGCGGTCGGGGCGGTGGCCGTTACCAGGGGCGCGGTGTCCTGGGGCGGGTACTTCGGGGTGAACACGAGGCGGTTCCCTTCTCTACTTGAGGACGGTGCCGAGGGCGGGGGCGAGGAAGCTTCCGGCGACGAGGTAGCCGCCGACCAGGAGCACGGCCACCAGCCACCACGGCGGGCGGGCGAGCTTGACGCCGAGCCATCCGACGACGAGCAGGGCGAGCCAGAGCGGAACGTCCACGGCGATCTCCTGTCAGGCCTTGCAGCGATGGGTGCGGGCGGCGAGTTCGGCACCGGCACGGGTGCTGTAGTCGGCGTCGAAGCCGCAGCCGGGAGCGGTGCAGGCGGCGGTGTGCCTGTCGCGGCCACGGCCGTCGTAGGACTTGGCGACCTGCACGGGGCCGATGCGGATCACGTTGCGGAAGCGGCGGTAAGCGGGCACGGGCGGCTTCTCCCCTCGGGTCAGGTGAGCTGGAGTTCGGCGGCGAGGGCATCGGCCACCGGGGCGGGCAGTTGGAGCCGGGCGGACAGGGCCTCGGCGGGCATCGGGGAGCCGGTCGAGGCCTGGTGGGCGTCGGCGATCTTCCGGGCGTGGTCGAGCAGCGCGGCCGGAACGGCGGGGGCGCTGGGTGCGGGCTGCGGTGGGCTGGGGTTCAGCTCCGGCGTGGTCGGGGCGGGGGCGGGTTCGTCGGTGCGGTGCATCTCGACTTCCGGCGCCGCGACCTCGTCCACAGCCTGTGCAGGAGCGGCCGGTTCGGTCGGCGTGTGAACCAGAAGGGTTCCGCCGAGGAAGGCCAGAGCGGGCCAACCAGCGACGAGGATGCGCAGCCATGCGGGCACGTGGGTCAGGTCGAGGAGTCCGGCGGTGGCGATGTTCGCGCCGAGCGAGGCGGTGAGGGCGATGACGAACCAGGTCCAGGCGGAGCGGTCGCGGCGGGCCGTGCGCAGTCGATGCCAGGCGGCGACCAACAGCAGGTCGACGCTGACCGGGTAGGCCCAGGCCTTCCAGCCG
>NZ_WWIC01000103.1:0-23063 GCF_009872555.1 Streptomyces sp. SID5643 | reverse complement strand
TCGCGCCCACGCGGCGGAGCCGCACATCGATACAGCCCCGCACCCCCGTGCAGGGGGTCCGGGGCTGCTCGGCATCAGAAGATCAGGTATTGGTCGTGCCCCAGTCGTCCTCGCCGCCGTTGTGGGTGGCTCGGTCGCGGAGGTGACGGACCCGCTCGGCCACCGAGTCGGGGACTCGGTCGCCGACCTTGTCGCTCACCACGTGGTACGCCTTGCCCGCGAACTCGCGGCCCTGGTGGGCCGCCGTCTCGGCGGTGTTGCGGACCGCGGGGTTCTGAGCGAACTGCCGGGCTGACTTCTTCAGCTGCTCGTAGCGCTCGCGCCCGGCCCTCGTGCCCAGCACGTAACCCAGGACGACTCCGGCGACGAACGTGAGCCGGTAACGCATGGCGGCCACCCTTTCCTTGCGTAGGTCTCCGGTGCGGCGTCGGTGCCGGGGAGTACCGATTGGCGGAGCACCCCCCTGCTTGCGCTAATGTATGTGTCGCAGCGAACGCGCGCCCCCTGGCGGATACCCAGGTAGGTGCGTTCGATGCAAACGAGACCTTCCTCGGTAGCTCAATTGGCAGAGCAGCCGGCTGTTAACCGGCAGGTTACTGGTTCGAGTCCAGTCCGGGGAGCTCGGTCCTCCGTAGCTCAATTGGCAGAGCAGCCGGCTGTTAACCGGCAGGTTACTGGTTCGAGTCCAGTCGGGGGAGCAGCGTGATCGAGGACCCCTCTCAGGGGTCCTTTTTCATGTCCCGTCCGCTGTCCCGGGAACCGCGCGGCACCCGGCGCAGTCCTCAGAGTCATGCAGGCCGCGCGAAGCCGCCCAGCCGAAGCAGGAGATCGTATGAGCGGCTATGCTGCGGCAGACGGCGCGCACACATGTACGCGACACGCCGCTATGGGGCGGTAGCTCAGCCGGTTAGAGCAGCGGACTCATAATCCGTCGGCCGTGGGTTCGAGTCCCACCCGCCCCACTGCGCAGGCCTGTGACCTGCGGAAACGTCTCATCAAGGGTATGGAGATGTCGGCCGGCATCACCGGCCGCATCCTCTGGTCCCCCGAGGCCCCCTCTACGGCCCCTGCCGTCCTGGGTTTCCCTTCGGCACCTGGCCACGGTTTCCGGAACCTGCACCCATGCGACTCCCGGCCCGTGCGGCGACTCTCCCGCCGTCCTTCCTCGGACGGTCCGGGGAGCCTCGGACCGGACGCCCGGACCGCCGGCGTGATCACGGTGCCGTCCATCATCGGCGGCTCAGGGACGTCCCGGCCGCATCGTCGCTCGCGGGAGACGCACCGGTCCGCCCGCCCCGCCGTCGGTTTTCGTCGTGGCCCTGTGCCCCCCATCGATACGTTCTATCCTGCTGCTGATTCGGACCGGTTCAACGGGCTGGAACGGGGCGGGCGCTGTGGCGTATGTGATCGAGGTTCCCATCGAGGGCGGGGAGTCGGTACGGGTCGAGGTGTCGGAGGACACCGACGGCATCGTCCGCGTCGCACGGCCCGGGCAGGTGGCGGCCATCGCCCAGGAAAGTCTCCAGCAGTCCCTGGAGAAGATCCGCCCCGTCGTCGTCGCGGTGTGGGAAAAGCTGCGCCATCTTCCGCAGACCCCGGACCGGGTGGGCGTCGAGTTCGGCATCAAGTTGTCGGCGGAGGCAGGGGTGATCGTCGCCCGCGGGGCCACGGAGGCCAACTTCGTGGTGAAACTGGAGTGGTGCCGTGACGCGGGGGACGAGTGATCCCGTGCGCCGGGGAAGGCTCCCCTTCCCACGTTGTCCGTACACGGGCATCATGGGAGACAGGGGCGGTCAAGGGCCGCGCCGGACAGGGGAGTTGGTGGATGAATCGCGCGGAGCACGACATCGCGACAGAACTGGTGAACGTGGCTGAACTTTCCTTGGACGAACTGATGTTGTGTCCGCTGGGAAACCTTGATCAGTCCGTGCGGCGCATTCTTCTTCAGGTCGATCTTCCGGTGCCGCTGACGGCGTCGGCCGCGGGGACGAACTGCTGAGTCTCTCTGTCGCTTCTTCGTGGAGAGACCGGCTTCGCTTCTCCGACTGGAGGTCATGGGGTGAGGAAGAAGAACCAGCCGCGATTATCTTCCGCTGTCTTCTCCGCAGAACTTCAGGAAGGCTTCGGCGACATGCATCGCCTGCCGCTGGAGTGCTTCGTCCAGCTGTCCACGGGCGGCGGTGACAGCGAAACCTTGGCTCTGCTCCGCCATGCGCAGAAGAGTAAACGTTTCGTCCTGATCCGTATGGTGCTCGAAGCCATCGCGGCCGACCCCGCCGCGATGGGGCCCCTGCCCTCGGTGCACGCTGCCTGGAAACTGCTGAGCCGGGTGCAGTACGAGAACCCGGAGGCGTTCGACCGGGTGCTGATGCATCCCTCGACGGGGGTCTGGGCCGCTCACGTGCTGCGACGCCTGCGGGGTGTCAGAACAAGCGACCTCCCCCTGTGGACGGAGGCCGGGTACTTTCACACCCTGGCGGCCGCCGCGGCTGCGCGGGCCGGTGTGGAGTTCCACATTCAGGTGCCCGTGCCCGGCGGCGGCGCACTCCACCTGCCGTCACTGGGGACGGCCCGGCTTCCCCGTACCGGCGCCGACACCACGCGGCCTTGCGTCGCGACCTTGCGCGGGACGGGCCGCGGAGCCGGCGGCGTGGCCGTCGTCTCGTCCTGGGGGGCGTGCGTGCTGCTGCCGGAGTCCCTGGAGTCGCCGGCGGACGGCTGGCGACCGCTTCCCCGGGTCGAGGCCGGGCATGGCGGGCACCGTCTCCGGCTGGTCCTGGACGACACCGACCCCTACGCCTCCTTCGTGGCGGGACGGGAGCCGGCACCGCAGACCCCACAGAGCCGGAATCGATGGCAGGCCCTGACCGAGCAGGCGTGGGAGACGCTGGTCCACAGCCAGCCCGGCACCGCCGGTGCGCTCGCGGAGGCGCTCCGCTCGCTCGTGCCGCTGGAAGCCGTCATGAGCGGGGAGCCCTACAGCGTCACCTCGCCCGAGTCCTTCGGCAGCGCGATGATGCAGCTGCCCCTGGACGCCACGACTCTGGCCGTCAGCCTCGTCCACGAGTTCCAGCACATCAAACTGGGCGCCCTGCTGGACATGGTCACCCTGTCCCGGGAGGCAGCAGGCGCTCTGCACTACGCGCCGTGGCGTCTGGACCCGCGCCCGGTCCCGGGCCTGCTGCAAGGCGCATACGCCTACCTGGGCATCGTCGACTTCTGGCGTCGGTTCCACCCGACGGCGTCGGGACAGGACGCTCTTCGCGCGCGCTTCGCCTACGCGTTGTGGCGACGCAGTACCCTCGCCGTACTCGACGACCTCCTGGCCTCCGGGGAACTGACCGAACTGGGCGCCCTGTTCGTCACCACCATGCGGGAGAGCCTGGTCCGCTGGTACCAGGAGGAGCTCCCGGCGCAGGTCGAGGCGGACGCCGCCCTGGTCGCCGCGGACCATCTCGGCATGTGGCGGCTGCGGAACAGCCGGCCGTCGGGGTCGGACGTGGGACCGTTGGCCGAGTGCTGGAAGGACGGCGAGCGGACGAGGTGCCCGGAGGCCGGGGAGCCGGTCGTGCGAGCCGACGTGCTGCCTCGGGAGAAGGCGGTGCGATCCGAGCTGGTGAGACTGCGCTGGGAGGACCCGCGCAGACTCGCCTGGGCACGCCGCCACCCGGATTCGCTGGGTGCCACTTCGGCGGACATCGCCCTGCTGGACGGCGACTTCGACACGGCCCTGCGCGGCTACCGGCGGCAGGTGATGGCCCGCCCCGAGGAGTCGGGTCCCTGGATCGGCCTCGGTCTGGCGGCCGAGGCCCGCGGGGACACCTCCGCCGCGGCCGCCCTGCTGGGCCGGCCCGAGCTGGTGCGGGCCGTGTACCTGCGGCTCGCCGACCAGGGGGCGTCGGCAGACCCGTGCGCCCTGGCAGGCTGGATCGGCGGGCCGCACCCGCGGGAGGCGGTGACCGTGTCACCGCCCCGCCTGAGGTGACGCACATTCAGATCTGGTACACCTCCGCGTCACAGTCGGCCCGGTCGCCCCTGGTGGCGGCCGTCGTCGCCGGATGCTCCTGGCCGAGCACCTGCCGCAAGGAGGTGAGCGTCGCGGCGTACAGGGTCTCGGCCCTGTTGGTCCGGCCCAGCACACGCAGGTCGGCCGCGAGGTTGAGCGCACAGGCCAGGGTCATCGGGTGCGACTCGCCGAGTTCCTGAGTCGTGCGCCGCAGCGTGTCCTCGTCCCTCTCGGCAGCGGCCTGCGGGTCTCCCAGCGTGAACAGGTCACTGGCCAGGTTGACGGCGACGGCGAGGGTGTAGGGGTGGTTCAGGCCCACGGTGCCGACCAGCCCGTCGTGAGCCTGCCTGTTCAGGGCCACCGCCTCATCGGTCCGCTCCTTGCGGCGCAGCGAGATCGCGAGGTTCGTCATGACCCCGAAGGTGAACGGATGACTCTCCCCGAGGCTCCGCGTCAACTGGCCCAGGGTCTTCCTGCCCAGTTCCACGGACTCGTCCAGACGGTCCGCCTGGCGTTGGGCGATCACCAGACTCGACGCGGCGGACAGGGTGTTGAGGTGGTTGTCACCGTAGCGGCGCTGGCTGCGCTCCCACGCTTCGAGGCAGGCCGAGAGCCCGCCTTCGTGGTCGCCGGCCTTGCGGCGTGCCTCGCCGAGGTGGCGCAACGCCATCAGCGTGATGGGGGTCTCGCTGCCGGCCAGTCTTTCGAAACGGATCGAGTTGTTCTCCTGCATCTCGCAGGCACCCACGTAGTCGCCGCATTCCCTGAGGTCCACCGCGAGCAGGCTGACGAGCATCATGGTGTTCAGGCTGTCCTCGCCGAGCACGTCGACCGCGAGCTGGAGGTTGACCGCGTCCAGGTCCCGGGCTGTGGTGAAGTCCCCTGTGAGGCGCAGCGCCGTTCCGTAGTCCAGGGCGGCCGCGATCGCCATCGGATCGCGGTCACCGAAGGAGCGCACGGCCTGTTCGTAGGTCTCCTTGTTGAGCTTGGCGGACGAGGCGAAATCCCCGGCCGCGCGCAGGTCCACGGCGACGGCCCGGGCCGCGAGCAGGGTGTCCTCGTGGGTGTCGCCGACCGTCCTGCGGCGGCGTTCCAGGCTGTCCTCGTCGAGCTGGGCCGCTTCGGCGTAGCGTCCGAGCGAGCGCAGGACGTGTCCGCAGTAGCGGGCCACGGTCAGCGTCTGGGCGTCGTCGGGGCCGATGCTGTCCCGCCAGGTCCGCAGCGCGTCCTGGGCGAGATCCAGGCAGGCATCGTGGTCACCCCAGGTGAAGAGGTACGTGACGGTGTTGACGACGAGGTTCCGAACCCAGTGGTTGTCGCACTCGACCGCTCGGGAGGCCCGGATGTGCGGTAGCAGTTCGGCGTACCGGGGCCAGTTCGCGGTCACTCCGGGCTCTCCCGGGTCGCCCCCCGCGAGCAGCAGATGAGCCGCCTCCCGCATCGACGCCCGCTCCTCGGCCGTCATCTGGTCGATGAGTACCGCCTGGACGAGGCGGTGCAGCTGGATGGTGCTCGTGCGGTGGTCGATGCGGGCCAGCGCGTACCGGTTGACCTCGCGCAGGGCCTGGCCGAGGCGGATGGGGTCGCTGAGCACCTGGCCGAGCAGGCCGGGCAGGTTGGCGTTCCGCCCTGCCATGAAAAGGCTGCGGGAGACCGGCTCGGGCGCGAAATAGGAGCACACCTGGAGCAGTTGGAGTGCGCCCGGGTTGGTGTCCTTCAGGCGGTCCAGCGAGACATTCCAGGCCGCTGCGACGGGCAATTGGTAGTCCATCGGCGGGGCAAGTTCCAACAACTCCGCGCGGCGGCTGACGAACTCTTCCCTTTTCCCTTCGAAGAGTTCGAGGTATTCTTCAGCGGGCATACCTGTTTCGGTGAGCCAGACGGCGGCTTGTTCGATGGCCAGGGGTAGGTCGCCGAGCGCCTCGGACAGTCGATTCGCTTTTTCGTCGGTGAGTTCCGGTCCTCGCCGCCGCAATAGCTCGATGCTTTCCTCGCGCGCGAAGACATCCACCTCGATGGTCCGTGCCATGTTGACCCATTGTCCGTTTCGGGAAGTGACGAGAATCCGGCCGGTGCCGCCTTGGGGGAAGAAGGGGGTGACTGTTTCCGGACTTTCGGCGTTGTCAAAGACCAGGAGCCAGTTGAGGTAAGGCTTACCCAGGCGAAGGGCTTCCAGGACAGCTGGAACCGCGGTGTTGGCCTCGGCGCTGGTGGGCAGCCGCAGGCGTTGCGCCAGGTCCACGAAGGCGGCACGGATTTGGGCCGGTTGTTCGGCGGGGATCCACCAAACGATGTCATAGTCAGAACTATGACGGTATGCGTATTCGATGGCAATTTGGGACTTGCCGACGCCGCCCATGCCGTGCAGTGCTTCAGGTAAAATCGCCGTAGTACCCTGAGTCAAACGTGTGTGCAGGTCCTGGAGAGCCAGCACCCGTCCGGTGAAATTCACGTTCCGGGGCGGAACATTACCCCAAACGGGTGGGGGGCTGCCCGCCTTGCGCCGTTCGGCGATGGCTCGCTCAACCGGCCCCAGCGTGCGTGCGTATGCGTCGTTCATCGAACCTGGCTCTCCTCTGTCAGCCGCTGTCTGTCCTTCGGGCAGCGGTGTCACGTGTTCGGGAACGGCCCGCGATTGCTGTTCTTTGACCGTTTTTGAACGCGGGTCTGACACAGGTTCTTCGGGCATGGATGACCCCGCAAATTGTAGTGGACCAGCGCCGATGTCCTGTGTCGCAAAGCCCTCAACGCGCGCGCTCAGTCGGTCGGCCCACGGCCGGTACGGCCCCGACAGTGCCCGCAGTGCGCGTATGAACGGAGCGAAGTCGCCGGCCGACTCCTCCGGTACCGTCACCGGCCGTTCCGCCCAGGGGGCGGTGAGCACCCGGGCGAGGTCCCGCATCTCGGGGACCGTCGCCGCGAGGCGGGTGATGACGTGCAGCATCACCTCCGCGGTGGCGGACCGCCCGCTCGTGGCGAGAAGCTCCT
Organism: Streptomyces sp. SID5643; assembly: GCF_009872555.1. NCBI lineage: Bacteria > Bacillati > Actinomycetota > Actinomycetes > Kitasatosporales > Streptomycetaceae > Streptomyces > Streptomyces sp. SID5643. The sequence goes on along the minus strand of NZ_WWIC01000103.1, from coordinate 16,069 downwards.
CGGCCACGCCCGGCAGGAACGCGTACTGGTGTGCGGTCGAGTCGAAGGGATCGACGGTCGGCGGACCGCCCTGGGTGACGAGCAGCCCCGAGCTGAGGACCTCGCCCATGTGGGCGGGGCGTGAACCCGGTTGGGTGAGGTGCTGGACCGTCTCCATCACGGCGAGGTCCAGCGGCGCGACCGCGAGGTGCTGGGCCAGCCGGAAGGCCGCGGGGGAGGCGCCCGCGCGGAACTCGAGGACGCGTGCGGCCGGCGTCGGGGGACGGTCCGGGAGGAAGTCCTCGTCCGGCCCCGGATCGTCGTCTTCCGTGCTGTCCCGCGTGAGCAGCACCCGCGCCCCCGGCCAGTCGCCGCCGTCTCCCGTCAGCAGCTGTGCCCAGCGCGCCAGCCAGCGCGGAGCGAGCTCGATGACGGGCACGGCCGACTCCACGGTGCCGCCCGTGCCGGTCACACTCGCCGTGCAACTCGGGCCGCAGGGGAGGGGCCCGGTGGTACGGACAACGGAACGGTGGGTGGCGATCCAGGTGCGGTACCAGTTGCGGTGGGGGAGCAGATGGGCGACGACGACCGGGACATGTTCACCCCATCGAGTGATGAGCCGTTGGGCCGTACCGCTCCGCCACGCGGCGCCCCCTCCGTCGGTGAGCACCATGACAGCCCGCCGCCGGGGTGGCAGCGCGGGCGCCGCGAGGTCGTACTCGGCGCCGGACGGGCCGAGTCCGTGCAAACGCAGCTCCTCGCCCCCCGGGCCGGCGCTGAGCAGCCGGATGCCGAGGGTGCGGAGCGCGCCGAGACCGTTCAGCAAGCGGGCGAACTCGGTCACGGTGTGCCGCCAGGCGGCCATCGACGCTCCGGTGTCCACGACCAGCACCAGATCCAGCCAACGCTCCCGGCCCGGGCGGTACCGGGGCAGCCGGGGTTCGGCCTCCACCAGGGCCTCGGCGGTCCGCTCCTCGTCGAGCTCCCGGTCGTGCGCGGACGCGACCGTGCGGCGCAACGGGCGCAGCGCCCGCTCCAGCGCCCGTCGGCTCTCCAGGCCGGGTACCGCGGTCCACAACGGTCCCGTGTCGAGGGACGGGGGCGGGGGGAGCGGGGCCGCGGCGCGGGCGAAGGAGTCGGGCACCCTCGGGGTCCAGGGCGGCGGCGACTGCTGCCGTGGTACTTCCGGTGCCTCGCTCCTCCGGTCCGGCACGGCTGGGGCGGGGGGCGGTGACTCGCCGGGGTGAGGTTCCCGCCGCCGGCGGGGCGGGGCGGAGGGCCCGTCGCTCCTCGGACGGGTGCGCCCGGCCAGGCACATGGCGAGCCACAGGCCGTCGGAGAGCTCGTACGGCGTCAGATCCGCCGTTCCCAGGGGGTCGGGCGGAGGCATCGAAGGCCGGGGGGCGGCAGCCATCACGGCCTCGTCGCATCGAGGCTGCGCCACAGAGCGTCGACCAGCCGGTCCCAGTGCTCGTCCCCCTCGAACCGGTCGGACGTCGCGAGGTGAACGCTGTTGAGCAGCTGGTCCGCGCTCATCCCGCCCTCACGCGCACTGCGCGCGACGAAGAGCCGGACGAGTTCCTGACCGCGGTCACCGGCTCGTTGCCCGAAACGGGCCGCCACCATGGCGGCGAGCTGGTCCAGGTTCGGCGGCGGCAGTTCCAGGCGCAGGCAGCGACGCAGCAGCGCGGGCGGGAACTCCTTCTCTCCGTTGGATGTGATGAGGATGAGAGGGAAGGCGCGGCAGCGCACCCGGCCGCCGGCGACCTGGGCCGTGGCGCCGGGGTCGGCCGTGAGCACCTCGGCCGTCGGCTCGCGCGAGGCGATGCGGACCAGTTCGGGAATGTCGAACTCGCCCTCCTCGAAGATGTTGAGGAGGTCGTTCGGAAGGTCGATGTCGCTCTTGTCGAGTTCGTCGATGAGGAGGATCCGCGGCAGCCGGTACGGCAGCAGTGCCGTGCCCAGCGGGCCGAGCCTGATGTAATCGCCGATACCGGTCCGGCCGTCGTCCGGCCCGGCTTCCGGGTCCGCCGCGGCGCGCCGGGCGGCCGCGTCCTGTGCCCGGCCGATGGCGTCGTAGTCGTACAGCCCGGACTTCAGGGTGGTGCGCGTCGTGATCGGCCAGCGCAGGACGCGGCCCAGGCGCAACTCGCGTGCCACCCGGTAGGCGAGACTCGACTTGCCGGTGCCCGGGCGGCCGGTGATCAGCAGCGGCCGGCGCAGATACAGCGCCGCGTTGACCATGTCCGCCTCGGCGACGTCGACGGGGCGCGGCGGGTCGCCCTCGCGCGCGGGTGGCCCGATGCGGCGGGTCGTCTCCGCCTGGTCCTCCGCCGGGCGGGGTTGCAGCGGGCCGCCGTCGAAGGTGCGCCAGGGCGGCGGACCCATGAGCACGTCGTCGAGATCACGGGCGGCCAGGGTGCGCCCGTCACCGTGGTAGACCCACCACGGCGCGGTGGTCTGGTTGGGGACGTCCTGTCCGGTGTCCGGAGGGAACCTGTCGTCGGCGGGTCGGCCGTCACTCATGACTGCGTCCTTCCCTCGTGATGCGGCGACTGGTAACGGCGTAAGGGCACGTAGACGTTCTCCGGGTTGTCTATGAGGACGAGAACCTCGTCGGAGACCAGCGATCCCCGGGATTCGTGGAACTTGGTGGCCAGCGCGTTCAGATGGTTCGCCTGGAACAACCGGTCGGCGAGATCACCGAGCCTCGAAACGGCACCGGCTGAGCGGGCCCAGAGCATCGCGGGGACGCCCTCGCGCAGGGCGACGTCGTAGGCGTGGACGGCCCCCGGCTCGGGTTTGCGGGGAGCGTCGAGCAGGGCGACCGCGACCACGCGTCCGTTCCTGTCCCGGCCGAGCAGGTCTTGCAGGTCGGAGGCGCTCAGGCCGCCCGTTCCGTCACACGCGTGCCAGGAGCACTCGTGCGGGGTGTCGCGCAGGCTGCGCCAGCGCTGCTTCAGCACCCGCTGGATCGACGGGTCGCGCTGCCGTTCCAGGCTGCGGATCACCGTCTGGTAATGGCGCACCAGAGAGCGTGGCAGGCCGGAGGAGCGGTGCGTGGAGAACTCCTCTATGGGCAGGTCCACCAGGTCCCGGCCGAGCAGGAACTCCAGTTGCACGGGAGTGTCGAGGCCGGCCAGGGACGCCTCGCCGCTGGAGATGGCGCGCTCCACGGTCACCTCCAGATCGCCGTCCGAACAGACGAAGTCCACGAAGTCCGGCCGGGCCGGGGAGAAGACGTCCTCCTTGGTCCACGAGGACACCAGATACCCGCCGTGCGCGTCGCCGTCGTCGCCCCGCTCGATCAGGATCGCGAGGTATCCCATGCCCTCGGTGTGCTCGAGTGCCACGGGCACGAGTGCGGCGCGCGTCGTGTTCAGGGTGTCGCGCACACCGAGGTTCTCGGCGACCGCGGCGTTCCACTCGCGCAACCGCCGGGCCAGGGGGCCGGGGGCGAGCGCCGCGACGTATTCGACGTACAGCATGAAGGGGAACAGACCGTCCGCCCGCGCGTTCGCCTCGACCAGGTGCTCGAAGGCCAGCACGATGTCGTCGTGCCCGGGCGGGAGCCGCTCGTAGACACCCCGGGCCGCCCGGTGGATCCGGCCGACCGGCACCTTGGGCGACTGCCGTAACAGGTCCTGGATGTGCCGCAGTTCGGCCTCCGTCAGTGGCGGCTGGACGAACGTCGAGCGCACGAAGTGGTGGAAGGCCTCTGTGGAGCGGGAACCGGGGGCGAAGAACTGGACGGTCTCGGCCAGTACCAGGAGGCCGCCGGGGATGTCACCCAAGAGCCGTACGACGTCGTAGAGCTGGCTTCGCGTGGTCACACCCTGCGGTACGAGCCCCGCGACGTCGATGCTCAGCCGGCTTCCCGTCACCTCCAGACACTGGCGGCGCAGCTCCGGGTCCCCCATGGGTCTGGTGCGTTCCAGGAGTTCCACGAGTCTGCTGGTATGCGCCCAGTCCGATGGGTCGTCGATTGTGTCCGCCATCCCCGTTTTCCCGTAAGGCATCCAGGCGTGGACAGGTTCGGCCACGCAGAGTGTCGAATGTCCGGTCACCGGCGCCCCTCCTCCTCAAAACGCCGCATCTCGGCAGCGATCGACCGGACGGCACGCGAGTCGCCCACCAAGGTCCTTACGGCGCCGATGAGTTCGTCGAGTCCTCCGTCGTAGTCGGAGCTGGTGCGCACCATGTTGTACAAGTGTGCGTGGGCCTCGGGGCGTTCGGCCACCACCGAGCCGATCTCCGGGGGCAGCAGCGAGACCAGGTCCTGACGGCCGCCGAGCGTCCCGAAGCGCGGTATCGATGCGATCAGCCGTGCGAGTTCCGCACACTGACGTGCCGTCAGTTCGACGGGTGCCGATCGCGCCGGGTGGAGCAGCGCGGCGAGCGGGGTCCACTCCCGGGCCACGGCGGCCAGCGGGAACATCCAGGCCACCCGCTCGACGGACGAGCCGTAGGCGGCGACGACCAGGCCGACGACACCGCCGAGGCCGCGGTCCCACACGCCTGCCCCGCTGAAGCCCCGCTGGACGGCCACCCCGTGTGCCCTGCCGTCCAGTTGCCGCCAGGCGGGGTTGGGTCCGCCGTGCCCGGTCGCGGTCGCCTCGACCCACACACCGTCGCCGAGGCCCCGGCCCGGATGTCCGTAGACGCTCACCTCGGTCGGCCCCGCGCCATCGCCGGGGAACAGGCGCGCCGGATGCGCCTCGGCGGGCGGGCCGCCCGGTTCCAGCTCCAGGACCGCGATGTCACCGGACGAGGGCAGGACCGGAAACCAGCCGCCGTCGACCGTCCGGGCGCGCCGTGGCCGTGGGTCACCGCAAGGGGCGAAGTCCACCAGCACGGTGCTCCCGGGGGCCGTCTTCTGCTCATCGGGCCGCCCCAGCGCCTCGGTCACGACGTGCGCACAGGTAAGGATCCGGTCGTCGCCGATGAGGACGCCCGCCCCGGCCAGGCTCTCTCCGTCGGGACCTCTCACTCGAACGCGCCAGTCGCCCAACCCCCAGCACCCCCCTCCAGGCTCGCGGGCGTACCTCCCCCGGTGAAGGCAGGATCAGTCACGCTGAGCCTAGGAAAACCCTACGCATCCGGCGGGCTTCCGGCGAGAGCGCAGTGTGAACCGATTGTGACCGTCCGCCGCCGGAGACGTCCGGTCGCGCCGGTGCGCGTGACAGCCGTGGCTCTGTGTGCCCTAAGGGCGGAGCCGGCCCCGGACGTCGGCCACGGCCCGTGACACCTCCGGCTCCGGATCCGGGGGCATGGCCGGTGTCGCACCGAGGTGGCGCCGGCGGTGGGTGTAGGCGGTGACGGCCCGCCAGAGGTCGCGGCGGTCCGTGTCCGGCCAGAGGCCGGGGGTGAAGTGCAGCTCGGCGTAGGCCGTGTGCCAGGGCAGGAAGTTGGAGACGCGCTGCTCGCCGCCCGTGCGCCACAGCAGGTCCACGTCCGGCAGGTCCGCCAGGGGCAGGTGCCGGGCGAAGTCGTCCTCGTCGATCAGGCCGGGGTCCAGACGGCCGGCCCGGGCCCGGCCGGCCAGGGCGGCGGCCGTGCGGGTGAGTTCGTCCCGGCCGCCGTAGTCGATGCACATCGTCAGGGTCAGGCCGGTGCGGGCGCGGGTGGTGCGCTCGCGCAGATGGAGGACGTCGGCCAGGTCGGGCGGCAGGCGGCCGGCGCGGCCGTGCCAGCGCAGCCGGACGTCCAGGTCGCGGAAGGGGTTCTCGGCCAGCTCGCGGCGGAGCAGGCCGAGGATCGCGTCGACCTCCTCCGGCTCGCGGTGCCAGTTCTCGGTGGAGAAGGTGTAGAGCGTCAGGTGGCGCAGGCCGATGTCCAGGGCGCCGTGGACCACCTCGCGGACCGCGTCGGCGCCGGCGCGGTGGCCCTCGTGCCGGGGCAGGCCGCGCCGCTGGGCCCAGCGGCCGTTGCCGTCCATGATCACGGCGACATGGGCGGGCAGATCACCGGGCGGGATCGCGGGGGGCCGCTCGCCACTGGGGTGGGGCGGCGGCGGCAGGAAGGTGCCGGTGGGCGCGGCCAGGGCGGGTGCCGGTGGCCTCTGGTCGCCCGGACGCTGTGGTGGCGGCACCGTCAGCGGGGTCAGGCTCCAGGCCAGGGCCGCGCGCGCCCGGGCGGGGGCGAGGATGCGGGCCCGGGTGCGGAGCGCGGGCCGGGGCGGGGAACGCAGGAGCGCCGGACCGGCCGCGTCGACGGCGTCGAGCTGTGCGCGCAGCAGGGCGGCCATCGTGTCCAGGACCGTCGCGGGGCCCGGGTGCATGCCGCGGGTGAGGGCCTCCTGGGCGACCCACTGGCGGGCCAGGCCGGTCAGGTGCGTGACCAGGGCGGCGACGGCGGGGCTCCAGCGGCGCCGCGCCAGGTCGGCGGCCGAGCCGGGGTGCCGGTCGAGGGCCTCGGCGGGCAGCAGGAGGTCGCCCTGGGCGAGGTCGGCGGACAGGTCGGTGAGGATGTCGGTGAGCCGGACGCCGTCGAGGAACTCCTCGTAGGCCTCCCGGGTGTCCAGGCGCAGCGCCACGGGGACGCCGGCCCGGTCGAAGACCGTGCGGACCTGGCCGAACCAGGGCAGGAGGTTGTCCCGGCCCCAGGTGCGCCACTCCGCCCAGTCGGCGAAGTGCCTGCCCCGGGTGTCGTCCTGCACCTGGGCCATGGCGTCGCGCAGCTCGGACAGGTCCAGACGCCAGCGGTTCGCGGTGTCCACCAGGGCGTGGCGGACCGGGTCAGGGCTGGAGCCGGTGGGCAGCTCACGGTGCAGGGCCGTGATCCAGGCCTCGACCCGGGCGGCCCGCTCGGCCGCGGGCGCGGTGCGGTCGTCGCCGAGGTCGTCGAGGGCGTTGGCGGCGGCCCACAGGGCGTGGAGCGCCGGGCGCAGGGCCGCGGGCACCAGCTGGATCAGCGCGTACTCCGCCGGGTCCTCGTCCTTGGTCCGGCGCCGGCACAGTCGGTAGGCCGCCCGCAGGACCGGATCGTCGCCGCTCACCGGCCCTGCGGCCGGTCCGGGGGTTCCGTGGGCCGTTCCTCGGTCTGCCGGTGCTGTGGTCGCGGGGGGCACATCGGTCACACCGAGGACGATACGTCCTGGTTCCGCGCGGTGATCACAGGGGCCGGGCGCGCGTCAGGCGGGTGCGTCACGGGCCCGGGCCCGGGTCGGGGCGCACGGCCTCGGTGATGCCGGCCCGGGCCGCTTCGAGCTGAGCGGCGAAGGCGATGCCGAGGAACAGGGCCACGCCGGTCAGGTTGGCCCACAGCAGCAGGGCGACGAAGGCCGTCAGCGGGCCGTAGACGGCGCCGAAGGAGCCGCTCTTGGCGACGTAGAGCGCCAGCAGCCAGGTGGCCGTGATCCACAGCACCAGATGGACCGCGGAGCCGAACGCCAGCCAGGTGTAGCCCGGTTGGTCCCGGCGGGGCGCCCAGCGGAAGATCGCCGCCGAGGCCACCCAGGCCAGCAGCACACCCAGGGGCACGTCGAGGGCGCCCCACAGGTCGAGCCAGGAGCGGGACCAGCCGAGGGCCTCCACCACCGCGCTGCCCACGGCGTCACCGGCCACCAGCACGAGGAACCCCAGGACCATCGGCATGCCCGCGGCCGCGGCGAGGAGCAGGGAACGGCCGTACTTGGCCAGGAAGGGCCGGTCGCGCTCGATGCCGTAGATGCGGTTGGCGCCCCGCTCGACCTGGGCCATCGCCGAGGCCAGGTTGAGTACCGCGAAGGCCAGGCCCAGCCACATGGCGACGGCGCCCCAGACGCCCGAACCGGCGCTGCGCGCGGTGCCGTCCAGGGCGTCCTCGACCACGTCCGCGCTGGCGCCGGGCACGATCCGGCCGAGGGTGAGCTCGATGATCCGCCCCACACTCTCCGTGTGCACGGTGGTGGCCACGCCGACCAGGGCGATGGTGAACGGCACCATGCCCAGGACGACCTGGAAGGCGAGGGAGCGGGAGCTGCTGAACCCGTCGGCGTAGCGGAAGCGGGTGAACGCGTCGAGGAACAGCCGGCGGCCTCCGTAGCGCCGCAGCGCGGTGAACGCCTCGTCCCCGGAGAGTTCCTCCCCGATCATGTCCCGCGTCTGCGGGACGTGCACTGCGGTGCCCATCGAGAGGTTCTCCTTCTGCCTGCCCTGCGTACCGGACCAGCATGCCGGGCGGCGCGGCCGCGCGGCGGGTCAGAAGGGCATGCGGCCGCGGGTGCGGCGGCCGGCCGAGCCGCTGCGGCTCACCGCGCGGGAACTGGAGTGGAAGGGCTTGCTGAAGAGCCTGCCCAGCACTCCGGGTGCCTTGCCGCCGGCCCGGGCGCCGGCGCCGAGCGAACGCTGGGTGCCGCGCTCGGGGTGGCGCGAGAGGCGGGGGACGAGGAAGGCCAGCACGGCCAGGAGGACGCATCCGGCGATGACGGCGGCGACGATCACGGGTAACTCCCTTGTCTAGTTGGGGAGTTAACGGGTTCCCCGTCGCGTCGTCTCTATGTGGCCTCCGTCCGGTCGCCGTCGCCTTCCTCCTGGGCGCTCGTGTCCTCGCGGTCGCCCTCCGCCTGGGACGGGGTGGGACGTGGGGTCGGGTCCTGCTCGTCGTCGCGGTCGCCTTCGGCCTGGGACGGGGTCTGGTCGCTCATCGTGTACCTCCTCGCGCGGCTGTCGGCTGCCGGGTACCCCGCCGGGCGCGAGAGCACCGGGCCGGCACGCGGTACACCGGACCCCGGCCTCAGCCCCGGCGACGGCCCGCGACGGCCCGTTGCAGCGCCGTGCACAGCTCGGGAGACGGCGGCGGGCCGTCCGCCTTCGCGCTCGCGGTCACCGCCGCCGCGACGTCCCGCAGCTTCGTGTTCGACAGCTGGGACGTCTCCCGCAGGATGTGCCACGCCTCGTCCGAGGTGCAGCCGTGGGTGGCCATGAGGATGCCCCGGGCCTGGTCGATGACGGGGCGCGAGGCAATGGCCTGGCGGAGCTGCTCGACCTCCTCCTGAAGGACGTGCAGCCGCTCAGCGCGTTCCAGGGCGACCGCCGAGGAGGCCGGGGCGGCCGGCGCCACCGCCGGGACCGCGCCGGCGGGGTCCGGACCGGCCAGCGGATCGGCCGTGTCCAGGCCCGCCAGCTCCAGGATCCGGCGCGGCTGGCCGTTCCAGTTCGTCGTCGTCACCGTCAGGGACCGCTGCCGGGCGTGGTCGGCCAGCACGTCGAGGAACTGGAGGCCGGCCGTGTCCATGAAGTGCACGCCCGCCATGTCCAGGTCGACCCGGGTGACGGTGGCCGGCAGGCCGGCCAGGGTTCCCGCCAGGATCTCCGCACAGCCGTGGACGAGCTCACCACGAGGGGTGAGCTCGGCGCGGTCCGCGTCGACGCGGCCAGGGATGACCAGGGTGTCCAGCCCTCCTGTGCGATGTGGTGATGCCGCTGAGGTCATGTCACCGCCTTGTCGGTCCTCGTCTGTCGTGTTCGTCTCGCCGGACTGCACGACGTCACTCGCCCCCGTGGACGTCGGTGTGAGGTGCGCCTGCCCGCCGTACGGCGTACTACACACCTTCCGGGGGAATGAGCCTTTGCCTTGCGGGTAAGAGCGCTGTGGTCCACAAGCGTGGGGAGAGGGGCTTGAGCACTCGGCAGCAGCTGTCGGCGACCGGCCCTCGCGACCCCGCGCCCGGTCTGGCGGTGTTCCCGCTGGCAGGGCGGCAGGGCGTCCGGGCGGCCGGAGAGGTCGGCCTGACGACACGTGCGATCTGGGAAGGTGTCCTGGAACAAGCTGTCCGCGAAGGTGACGACGTGTACTACCTCGAACTGTCCGGCGTGACGTTCGTCGACGTCGCGGGCGCCGGTGCGCTCGCCGCCGCCGCCGGGCAGCTCCGCAACGGCCGGCGGTTCGTGGTGCGCCGGCCCCCGCCCGCGCTGCGGCGCACGCTGGACCTGCTGTGGCCCGGCCAGAAGGGAATCGAGGTGTCCACAACATGACCAGCACGGTCACCGAGCCCTTCGGGCCCCTCGGCCCCTTCGTCCACCCCGCGCTCTTCTACCGGGACGAGCAGGAGTACCTCGACGGCACCCTGCCCTTCGTGCGCGAGGGGCTGGAGGCCGGAGAACCCGTGGCCGTCGCCGTGCCCGGCAAGAACCTCGTCCTGATCCGGGACGCGCTGGGCGACGACGCCGCCGCCGTGCGGCTCCTGGACATGCACGAGGCCGGACGCAACCCCGGGCGGATCATCCCCGGCGTGCTGCGCGCCTTCGCCGACGCCCAGCCGGCCGGCCGCCGGGTGCGCATCATCGGCGAGCCGGTCTGGGCCGGCCGCTCCGCTGCCGAGTACCCGGCCTGCGTCCAGCACGAGGCGCTCATCAACGCCGCCTTCCGGGGCCGTACGGCGACGATCCTGTGCCCGTACGACGTCGCGCGGCTGCCCGAGCACGCCGTCGCCGACGCCTACGCCACCCACCCGACCGTCATCCACCCCGGCTCCCGCACCGAGCAGCGTAGCGACGCGTACGCCCCCGAGGGCGTCGTCACCCGCTACAACGAGCCGCTGCCGCCCGTGCCGGAGGCGCTGTCGTTCGCCTTCGACGCCGACTCCCTGCCCCACGCCCGGCACGTGGCCGTCGGGGAGGGCGCGCGGCTCGGCCTCGTCGGTGTGAAGCTGGACGACCTGGCCCTCGCCACGGCCGAGCTGACCACCAACAGCGTGGTGCACGGCGGTGGTTCGGGCGTGCTGCGGGTGTGGGCCGAGGACGGGTACGTGGTGTGCGAGGTCCGCGACGAGGGGCACCTCGCCGATGTCCTGGCCGGACGCCGGCCCGTGCCCCGTGACCAGCGCGGCGGGCGCGGGATCCTGCTGGTCAACCTGATCGCAGATCTGGTGCGGCTGCACCGGAGCGACAGCGGGACGACCGTGCGGTGCTGGTTCGCCCGCTGACCCGCGCCTGACGCTCAGGTGCTCAGCGTGTCCAGCGCCAGCGGCGCGATCCTGCCCTCCAGCATCGCGCCGAGACCCTGCACGGCGCACACGTCCGGGCGCTCGGCGATGTGCACCGGCATGTTGGTCGCCTGCCGCAGCATCTGGTCCAGGCCCGGCAGCAGGGCACTGCCGCCCACCATCATGATCCCCCGGTCGGCCAGGTCGGCGACCAGGTCCGGCGGACAGGCCCGCAGCACCTTGCCGATGCCGTCCAGGATCGCGGTGAGCGGCGTCTGGATGGCGTCCCGGACGGCCGCGGTGTCGACCTGGACGGACCGGGCCAGGCCCGTGGCGACGTCCCGGCCGTGGATCTCCGTGGAGGCCGGGCCCTGCGCGGTGAGGCCGTTGCCCGACAGGGCCAGCTGCAAGGGCCGCACCGACTGGCTCGGCAGCATCAGCTCGTGCTGGTGACGCAGGTGCTGCACGATCGCCTGGTCGACGGCCTCGCCGCCCACCGGGATGCGTTCGGCCGTGACGATCGAGCCGAGGGACAGCACGGCCACCTGCGTGGCCGCCGCCCCGCACACCATGATCATCGTGGCCTCGGGCTGCTCCACCGGCAGCCCGCAGCCGACGGCGGCGGCGATCAGCGTGTCGACCAGCTCCACCTTGCGGGCCCCGAGACCGACCAGCGTCTCGATCGCGGCGCGCTGGGCCAGCGGGTCGGCGTCGTGCGGGGTGCAGGCCGCGGCGCGCAGGATCGGCTTGCGGCGCAGCGCGCGGCGCATCTTGTCACCGAGCAGGTGCCGCAGCATGCGCTGCGCCATCTCGATGTCGACGACGGTGCCGCCGGAGACCGGCCGGACCACCCGGATGTAGTGCGGGGTGCGGCCGGTCATCTTCTCCGCGAGCTCGCCCACCGCGATCAGCGCGCCGGTACGGGTGTTCACGGCGGCGGCGGACGGCTGGTCGACGACGAGCCCGGCCCCCTTGACGTAGACGCGTGTGCGGGCCGCCCCCAGGTCGACGGCGAAGTGGCAGCGGCGCAACTGCTCCAGACTGGCGGTCATGGCAGGTCCTCCCGAGAGCACAGACCGTGGGGGGCCGCCAGGTGGCGGGCCTCGCAGACGTGGGTCCGCCGGGCGGCGGGCCTCCTTCGCATCGTGCGCGGGAGGGGGCCGGGCCGCCTTTCGTGGGGGGCCGGGCGGGGCGCCGCCGAACGGGGGGTTCGGCGTTCTGTCACAGGGAGCGCGCGGCCTCCAGCAGCGGCGCGAGGGAGGTCACCGTCGTCTCGCAGCCGGCCTCGCGCAGCTGCCGCCCGGTGGTGGCGTTGCGGGCGAGGCCGACGAAGCGCAGCCCGGCCCGCTGGGCGGCGGCCAGCTCGGCGACGGTGGAACCGATCACCAGGCCCCGGGACGCGGACCCGTCGCAGGCGTCGAGGGCGCGCAGCATGCAGTCCGGGTGCGGGGTGAGCAGGGCCAGGTCCTCGGTGCGCCCGTGGACGCCGGCCAGGGGCAGGGTGCCGTAGGGCCGCAGATAGCGCGGGACCGCCTCGGTGCAGACATCCGTGATCACGCAGACGCGGCGGCCGGAGGCGTGCAGGGTGCGGACCAGGGGCGCGGAGTTGTGCGTCGCCGGGGCGTGCGCCACCGCACGGAGTTCGATCTCGTCCAGGCGCTCCCGCAGCAGCGGCCCGAGCGGGTCCCGCGCGAAGGCCCGGAGCACGTCCAGCGGATGGGTGAACGTCTCGCGCACCGCGCCGGGCAGGGTCTGACCCGGGGCGCGGTGCTCGTCGACGAGGGCGAGCAGGCCGAGCACGGCCTCACGGGCGGTGCTCGCCGAGAACAGGCGGGCCATCGGGCCGTCGAACCCGACCAGGACGGTCTCGGCCTCTGCGAGGAGCTGCGGCAGCGGGAGCTGCGCGGGAGCGGCCCCCTGCGGGCCGGGCAGGGCCGTGCCCTCCGGGCCGAGCTGCACCGACGCGGTCACCGACAGCCCGGGCACCGGCCAGCGGCGGAGCCCGGCGTTGACCGCGCGCTGGGCGGCACCCGCCCGGCGCAGCGGATGCCTTCGGGTGATGCGGGCCGCCTCCTCCAGCAGGCGGTCGAGCAGCACCTCGGACACCCGGCCGGTCTCGGCCCGCACGAACGCGACGGGGTCCTCCACGTGCCAGGCGAGCTCGACCGCGGCGGCGAAAGCGCCCTTGCCGGAACTGGGCAGGGAGACCCGGTGGTGGGACTGGTGCGTGGTGAGGTCCACCTCGTAGTACGTCACGAGCCCCGGCGGTTGGTCGCCGTGCGGCCGGGCCGGGTCGAGGAGGGTCAGCGGGCCGTCGGGCCGGGTGTGGACGACGGCCGTGCGGCCCGGGGCCGGTATGCCGAGCCGCCGCAGGTCGCGGGTGATGAAGGGGCCCTGCACCAGGTCGCGGGCCCCGGGCTCCGGGGCAGCGGCGGGGGACAGCGGGCAGTACCAGGCCACGGGCGGGGTGTCGGTGGCGCCGTCCTGGAAGAGGGGCTGGAAGCGCTGCGGGCCCTGGGCGGCCGAGCTGGCCGCGAACTGCTCGTAGAGGTCCGGGGAGACGATCACCTGGATGTCGGCGGGCACGCGCGGCGGTTCGGGCGGCGGGGCGGGCCGGTCCCAGAACGTGACGGTCAGGGGCGGCGGGTCCACGAGCCCGGTGAGAACCTCGGGCAGCCCGCGCAGGACGGCGGCCAGGACGGGGAGGAGGTAGGTACCGGGTTCGGTGTGGACGTCGTAGCCGCCGCCGCGCACGCGCACGTCGAACTGGTGGGGGGCGAGCGCGCCGCGGGACAGCATCTCGTGCACCGCGTATTCGAGGGTGATGCGGGCCTCGGGGCGGCCGGTGAGGTCGTCGGCCTCGAAGAGGATCGTGGGGGCGGCGGCCTCCGGTCCGGACCGCAGCTCGGCATGGAGGGTGCGCAGCCGCTCCCGGGTGGCCGCGGCGGCCGGTCCCGGGACGCCGTCGAGGGGGTCGCCGTACCAGAGGCCGAGGGCGCGCCGGGGGTCGCCGGTGCCCTCCGCGAGGAGCCGCTCGCAGTGCAGCACGTCGACGTACAGGTCGGGCACGTACAGGGCGTACGAGCCGGGGAAGGCGACGAGGCCGCCGTCCGGCAGCACCTGCCGGACCTCCGTGGCGAGGGCGTCGAGGCGGTGGGCGGCCTCGCTCGCCGGCAGGGGTTCCTCCCACAGCCCGCCGGCCAGTTCGGAGTGGGACACGCGCCGGCCGGGCCGCAGGAGCAGCATGCACAGCAGCGCCCGGGCCTCGGGGGAGGGCGGTTCCACAAGCTCCGGGCCGGCGCTGATGCGCAGGGGACCGAGCAGGGTGAAGGAGCGCGGCGGGAGCCACTGATCGGGCAGGCGGGCGGCGTACGCGGCGGCTTCCCGCAGCTCGTGCCGGTCGATCAGTTCGAGCAGTTCCCGGTGCTCGGCGGGCACCCGGGCGCCGGCGACCAGATGCTTGAGCAGCCACCGGAACTCCGCGACGTCCGCCTCGGGGGACTTGTTCCGGGACTCCTCGCCCAGGGTGACGCGGCTGAGCAGCACCGTGCCGTCGGGGCGCAGCAGCAGGCCGGCCGGCCCGCGCTCCCCGCGCACCAGACCGCGCGCGTGCAGGGCCTCCAGCCCCGCCATGCCCTGGCACACCAGGCGGGCGAAGGCCGGGAAGGTGATGCCCGAGAGCACTTCGGAGACCGTCAGGCCGTCCACGAACTCCGTCACCAGGTAGGGCGCGTCGCCTTCCACCCCGAAGTCGAGCACCTTCACCACGTGCGGATCGTCGACCCCGGCCAGGGCCCGCGCCTCGCTCAGGAACCGCTCCTGCGGGGCGGGCTGCTCACGGTACCGGCGCACGATCACCTGCCGGTCGGTGCGGACGTCCACGGCCCGGAACACACGCCCTTCCCCGTCGCGCCGCCCGGTCAGCCGGTACCGTCCCGCGAACAGCGCCTCCCCGCCCAGGCGCCGCACGGTCTCCTCGCTGACCGTCGCGAACGCCGGGCCCGCGTCGCCCGTCCCGCCGTCCGGCTCGGCGCGGAACTCCCCGGCCGCGAGCCCCGCCCGCTCGTCGATCAGCCCCCCGACCCGTTCGAGGAACTCCCGGGTCCGGCCGCGGGCCGTGCGGGGCAGGGAGCGCAGCAGCAACTCCCTTACGCCGGGCCGGAACGCGTAGGAACCGGGCGGGCCGGGCGCGGAGGTGAGCATGCCGCTGAGGATGACCTCGGCCAGGTGCTGGGGACGCGGGTCGCGTTCCAGAGTGCGCTGGACGAGGCGCATCACCGGCACCGAGGGGTCCGCCAGCGCGAGATGCCCGGCGAGGCGGAAGGCCTCGGGGGACGCGGTCGCCCGGAAACGCAGGACCAGTTCCTCGGGGGAGGCGGTGGTGAGGTCGGGGACGGGCTCGGCGGGCGGTGCGGGCGCGGGCGGCAGCCAGGCCACCGCGCCCGGCGTCCGGGCGCCGCCCGGGTCGGCGAGCAGGGCCGCCCAGTGGGCGAGCCAGGGGGCGCCCGGTTCCAGGACCGGCAGCGGCAGGGCCCGCTCGGGGGGCGGTGACCCGTCGTAGGGGGTGAACGCGAGGGTCGCCGAGGGGGCCGCGGTGGACGGGGAGGTCAGCACGCCCGGGTCGGCGGGCAACGCCGTGGTGGGCCACAGGTGTTCGGGGAGGGGCTGGACCACGGCGAGCGGCATGCGGTGGGCCCACTGCCGCAGGGTGCGGTACCAGCGCTCGCCCGCCTCGCCGGGGCGCCACTGCGGGCCCATGCAGTCGCTGACGACGAGGGTGGCCGTCCGGCCGTCGTCGAGGACGGGGACCTGGCGGGCCCGGCCGTCGGGCGTGGCGGGGTGCAGGGTGACCGTGCGGAAGATGCCCGACTGGGCGAGCGCCGTGTGCAGTTCGCTCACCAGGGGGCGCCAGACCGGCATGGTGGGGCCGGTGTCGTGCACGAGGTTCAGGCGCAGCCAGCGGTCGGGGGCCGGCCGCAGCACGGGGAACCACACGTCCGGGTGGGCGCCGAGCCGCGCGATCCGGTCGGCCGTCGCCCGTTCGTCGAGGAGGCGCAGATGCGGGGAGGGCACCTTGCGCTGGAGCGGGCGCAGGGCACGCTGGAGCGCGAGGGGGTGGGGCAGCATCGGGGGCGCGGGCGCGAGGAGCGCCGAGCCGCCGGCGGAGGGGCGGCCGGGGCGGTA
>NZ_WWIC01000102.1:0-37781 GCF_009872555.1 Streptomyces sp. SID5643 | reverse complement strand
CCATCGCGCCGTTCCGAGGACGGACACCCCCCGACACGGCCCCGACCCCACCCCCGAAGGGGTGGGCGCCGCGCCAGGGGTGGACGTCAGTCCTTGATCTCGCAGATGGCCGCGCCCGACGTCACCGACGCGCCGATCTCCGCACTCAGGCCCTTGATCGTGCCCGACCGGTGCGCGTTGAGGGGCTGCTCCATCTTCATGGCCTCCAGGACGACGACCAGGTCGCCCTCCTTGACCTCCTGGCCCTCCTCGACGGCCACCTTGACGATGGTGCCCTGCATCGGGGAGGCGAGGGTGTCGCCGGAGGCCGCCGGGCCCGACTTCTTCGCCGCGCGGCGCTTCGGCTTGGCGCCCGCCGCGAGACCCGTACGGGCCAGGGACATGCCCAGCGACGACGGCAGGGAGACCTCAAGGCGCTTGCCGCCGACCTCGACGACGACCGTCTCGCGGCCCGGCTCCTCGTCCGCCTCGGCGTCGGCCGGCGCGGCGAACGGCTTGATCTCGTTGACGAACTCCGTCTCGATCCAGCGCGTGTGCACCGTGAACGGGTCGGACGAGTCCGTCAGCTCGGGCGCGAACGCCGGGTCCTTCACCACCGCACGGTGGAACGGAATCGCCGTCGCCATGCCCTCGACCTGGAACTCCTCCAGCGCACGGGCGGCCCGCTGGAGGGCCTCCTTGCGGGTGCGGCCGGTGACGATCAGCTTGGCCAGCAGGGAGTCCCACGCCGGGCCGATGACCGAGCCGGACTCCACACCGGCGTCCAGGCGCACACCCGGACCGGACGGCGGGGCGAACGTCGTGACCGTGCCGGGAGCGGGCAGGAAGTTGCGGCCCGGGTCCTCGCCGTTGATGCGGAACTCGAACGAGTGGCCGCGCAGCTCCGGGTCGCCGTAGCCGAGCTCCTCGCCGTCGGCGATACGGAACATCTCGCGCACGAGGTCGATGCCGGCGACCTCCTCGGTGACCGGGTGCTCCACCTGGAGGCGGGTGTTGACCTCCAGGAAGGAGATCGTGCCGTCGAGGCCGACGAGGAACTCGACCGTGCCGGCGCCGACGTAGCCGGCCTCCTTCAGGATCGCCTTGGAGGCGGAGTACAGCTCCTCCATCTGCGCGTCGGACAGGAAGGGGGCCGGGGCCTCCTCCACCAGCTTCTGGTGGCGGCGCTGGAGCGAGCAGTCACGGGTGGAGACGACGACCACGTTGCCGTGCTGGTCGGCCAGGCACTGGGTCTCCACGTGCCGCGGCTTGTCCAGGTACCGCTCGACGAAGCACTCGCCCCGGCCGAACGCGGCGACGGCCTCACGGACCGCCGAGTCGTACAGCTCCGGCACCTCTTCAAGGGTGCGGGCGACCTTCAGACCGCGACCGCCACCACCGAAGGCGGCCTTGATCGCGATCGGCAGGCCGTGCTGCTCGGCGAACGCGACGACCTCGTCCGCACCGGAGACCGGGTCGGGCGTGCCGGCCACCAGCGGGGCGCCGGCGCGCTGCGCGATGTGCCGGGCGGCGACCTTGTCACCCAGGTCGCGGATGGCCTGCGGCGGCGGGCCGATCCAGATCAGGCCCGCGTCCAGGACCGCCTGAGCGAACTCGGCGTTCTCGGAGAGGAAGCCGTAGCCGGGGTGGATCGCGTCCGCGCCCGACTCGCGGGCGGCGCCCAGCACCTTCTCGATGTCGAGGTAGCTGGTGCCCGGCGTGTCACCGCCCAGGGCGAACGCCTCATCCGCGGCGCGGACATGCAGAGCGTCCCGGTCCGGGTCGGCGTAGACGGCCACGCTCGCGATACCGGCATCCCGGCAGGCCCGGGCCACGCGGACAGCGATTTCGCCACGGTTGGCGATGAGCACCTTGCGCACGATTGAGGCTCCCTCCTTGAAACAAGCCGAGTTTAGGGACTGCCGACACGGCACTTCGACCCGTCCACAGTGGTGAGCTTGCCCACACGGAGCGTGATGCGTGGCTCGCTCGACCCGCGAAATCCCTTGTCGCACCGCGGTCCGCAGTACTCCTCCGGGAAACCCTAGCCCTCTCCTGTGGTCAAGGTCTCTGTCATCACGTGCTGCGGGCCACTCGGTTTCTTTGTGGAGTCCCTACGAATGGCCCAATGATTCTTTGCCCGCGGCCGAAACCCTTGCCCCGGGGTTTACCGTCCCCCAAGCTCAAGGAGCAGGGGGTACCCCCATGTAGCGTTCGCGGTGTCTCAAAGGGGAAGAGGGTGGGCCCGGTGATACGCAGGCCGGTGGCGTGGGTCGTGGCGGTGGTGCTGTTGGCCGAGGCTTTCGGAGTCGCCGCGCTCAACTGGTTCCTGGGGGTCGTCGTCGACCGGCAGGAGATGTCGCTGGCCGGTCTTGACCCGCACATGATGTCGGTGTCGTCGAAGATCGGCGGGATCGCCTTCGGCCTCTACTTCGCGCTGTGCGGCCTGGTCGCCCTGCTCGTGGCGCTGCGGGACCGGCCCCCGGCCGGCCTCGGACGCGTACTGCTGATCAGCGCGGCGGTCGTGCACGCCCTGCTGGGCGCGTTCACCTGGGGCCTGGTCGGCTGGCCGGCGTTCCTGTTCATGGTGCTGGTGCTCGCCCTGATCGTGCTGCTGCTGATGACGTACGACCGTCCGGCCGAACCCGCCGACGCCGCGCCCGCGGGCGGCAAGAGCGGCGACGGGTCCCCGGTCACTTCTCCGCCGGCGCCCACAACTCCGTGATGCCGACGCCCAGTTCCGCCAGCAGCCGCCGTACCAGGGGCAGGCTGATGCCGATGACGTTGCCGTGGTCGCCGTCGATGCCGTCGATGAACGGGGCCGAGCGGCCGTCCAGGGTGAACGCCCCCGCGACGTAGAGGGGCTCGCCCGAGGCGACGTAGGCGGCGATCTCCTCGTCGGAGGGGTCACCGAAGTGGACGACCGTGGACGCGGTGGCGGAGACGTAGCGGCCGGTGAGCGTGTCGTAGACGCAGTGGCCGGTCTGGAGGGTGCCGGCGCGGCCGCGCATCGACTTCCAGCGGGCCGTGGCCTCCTCGGCGTCCGCGGGCTTGCCGAGGGCCTGGCCGTCCAGGTCGAGCACCGAGTCGCAGCCGATCACGAGCGCGCCCTTGACGTCCGGCCGGGCCGCCACGACGGACGCCTTCGCCTCGGCGAGGGCGAGCGCCAGCTCGGCGGGGGTGGGGGCGGTGACGGCGTCCTCGTCGACGCCGCTCACGATCACGTCGGGGGCGAGGCCGGCCTGGCGGAGCAGTCCGAGCCGGGCGGGGGACTGGGAGGCGAGGACGAGTCGCCTGCGGCGCTGAGCAGTCATGCGGTCAGGTTAGTCACACGGGTGAGGCCGCCTCACCTCACGCCGATGACCAGCATGGCCAGGAACACGGCCAACGCCATGAGAACGCCCAGCCGCCGGAGCATGTCCTGCATGTCGCGGAGTTCCTTCGGCGGTTCGTTCTCGGGGTCGGACCACAGCATGAGTCCAGCGTGCGGCTCGGCAGGGCGGGGCGCCTGAGTAGGGGTACTCAAATCGGCGCCCCGCGTTGTTCCGCCGGTGCGCGGTTCCCCGCGCGTCTGGGGCGAGAGTTCTATCCCGGCCAGTAGGTGCGGCCCCACGCCGCCGGCCCCGGCTGGGGCAGGCGGTGGGACGCGATGCGGGACGGGTCGGACCAGGAATCGCGGGACGTCGGCGCGCCGGGCGGGGCGGCTGCCGCCGCCGCGGCGCGGGCCCTGACCACCGCCAGGGCGGCGGCCAGCTCCTCCGGGGTCGGGTTGCCCCGTACGACCTTGATCGTCATGTGGGCCTCCTGGGCTCGCTGCGGGCTAGAGGGGGATGTTGCCGTGCTTCTTCGGAGGCAGGGATTCCCGCTTGGTACGCAGTTGACGCAGACCGCGTACGACGTGACGGCGGGTGTCGGAGGGCAGGATCACGGCGTCGATGTAGCCGCGCTCGGCCGCGACGTAGGGGTTGAGGAGGGCGTCCTCGTACTCCTGGATCAGCCGGGCGCGGACCGCCTCCAGGTCCTCGCCGCCCGCCTCGGCCTCGGCGATCGTGCGGCGGTGCAGGATGTTGACCGCGCCCTGGGCGCCCATGACGGCGATCTGGGCGGTGGGCCAGGCGAGGTTGAGGTCGGCGCCCAGGTGCTTGGAGCCCATGACGTCGTAGGCGCCGCCGAACGCCTTGCGGGTGATGATCGTGATGAGCGGGACGGTCGCCTCGGCGTAGGCGTAGATCAGCTTGGCGCCGCGGCGGATGATGCCGTCGTGCTCCTGGTCGACGCCGGGCAGGAAGCCGGGCACGTCGACGAAGGTGATGACCGGGACGTTGAAGGCGTCGCAGGTGCGCACGAAGCGGGCGGCCTTCTCACTGGCCTTGATGTCCAGGCACCCGGCGAGTTGCGTCGGCTGGTTGGCGATGATGCCGACCGGGTGGCCCTCGACCCGGCCGAAGCCGGTGAGGATGTTCGGCGCGTACAGCGGCTGCGTCTCGAAGAACTCGGCGTCGTCCAGGACGTGCTCGATCACCGCGTGCATGTCGTACGGCTGGTTGGCGCTGTCCGGGACGATCGTGTCCAGCTCGCGGTCCTCGTCGCTGACCTCCAGGTCGGCCTCCTCGGGGAAGGCCGGTGCCTCGGAGAGGTTGTTGGACGGCAGGTAGGACAGCAGCTGCTTGATGTACTCGATGGCGTCCTTCTCGTCGCCCGCCATGTGGTGGGCGACTCCGGAGGTCGCGTTGTGGGTGCGGGCGCCGCCGAGCTCCTCGAAGCCGACGTCCTCGCCGGTGACGGTCTTGATGACGTCGGGGCCGGTGATGAACATGTGCGAGGTCTGGTCGACCATGACCGTGAAGTCGGTGATGGCCGGGGAGTAGACCGCGCCGCCCGCGCAGGGGCCGACGACCAGGCTGATCTGCGGGATGACGCCGGAGGCGTGGGTGTTGCGGCGGAAGATCTCGCCGTAGGCGCCGAGGGAGGCCACGCCCTCCTGGATGCGGGCGCCGCCGGAGTCGTTGATGCCGATGACCGGGCAGCCGGTCTTCAGGGCGAAGTCCATGACCTTGACGATCTTCTGCCCGTAGACCTCGCCGAGGGCTCCGCCGAAGACGGTGAAGTCCTGCGAGAACACGGCGACCGGGCGGCCGTCGACGGTTCCGTACCCGGTGACGACGCCGTCGCCGTAGGGGCGGTTCTTGTCGAGGCCGAAGTTGGTGGAGCGGTGCCGGGCGAACTCGTCGAGCTCGACGAAGGAGCCTTCGTCGAGCAGGAGCTCGACCCGCTCACGGGCCGTCAGTTTGCCCTTGGCGTGCTGCTTTTCGACGGCGCGTGCGGAGCCGGCGTGTGTCGCTTCCTCGATGCGTCGCTTCAGATCCGCGAGCTTGCCCGCGGTCGTGTGAATGTCGGGCTGCTGCTGCTCTTCCGGCTCGGACATCGGGATGCGGCTCCCTGCCTGCTCAAAAGGGGGGACGGTTACTCATCCGTAGAGTAGTGGGGGGCCTCCACATCGGCAGTGCGGCGTTTACCACACCTAGGGTGGCTTGCATGACGCCGCGAGATGCATCAGAGCCGAACGGAAGCCGTTGGTCCGACCTGGACCGCCCGCCCCTCAACGTCACCGCCCTGCGCCGGGGGCTGGTGCGGCAGGGAGGGCTGTGGTCGGAGGTGGACGTGGTGCAGCGCACCGGCTCCACGAACTCCGATCTGGTGGCCCGGGCGGCGAAGGGCGAGGCGGCCGAGGGTGCGGTGCTGGTCGCCGAGGAGCAGACGGCGGGCCGCGGCCGCCTCGACCGCCAGTGGACGGCGCCGCCCCGCTCCGGCCTCTTCTTCTCCGTGCTGCTCACGCCGGGCGAGGTCCCGGTCGCACGGTGGGGGTGGCTGCCACTGCTCACGGGCGTCGCGGTGGCGACGGGCCTGTCGCGGGCGGCCGGCGTGGACACGGCCCTGAAATGGCCGAACGACCTGCTGGTCACGGTGGGGGGCGCGGAGCGCAAGGCCGGCGGCATCCTGGCCGAGCGGGCCGGCGACGACGGGGTCGTGATCGGGGTCGGCGTCAACGTCTCCCTGAAAGCCGACGAGCTGCCCGTGCCGACGGCGGGTTCGCTGGGGCTGGCCGGGGCGGTGAGCACGGACCGGGATCCGCTGCTGCGGGGGATGCTGCGCTCGCTGGAGGAGTGGTACGGGAAATGGCGTGAGGCCGGAGGTGACGCGGGGGTGTGCGGGTTGCAGGAGGCGTACGTGGCGGGCTGCGCGACGCTCGGCCGGGAGGTGCGGGCGGAGCTGCCGGGGGACCGGGCCGTGGTGGGTGAAGCGGTCGCTGTGGACGGAGACGGGCGGCTGGTACTGGCGACGGAGGAGGGGGTGCAGGAGCCTGTCGGGGCGGGGGACATCGTGCACCTGAGGCCGGCGTGAGCTGAGGCGGGGTGGGTTCGCGTCCCGGCGTCGCCGGCTGCTGCTGCGTCGGTGCCGGGGCGGGTGGGCCCGCAGCCCGGCGTCTCGAGGTGCTGCGGTGGGGGCTCAGCACGGGGCGTTCTCGCAGCCCGGCGGAGCGGGGTGCCGCTGCGCCCACCCGTGCCGCCCCTGGCGGCACGCACGCCCGCGGCTGGGCGGCTGGGCATGCCCGTGGCGGCGGAGCCCCCTGGGCGCAGCGGCACGGGCGCCGAGTTTCTCGCGACGCCGGGTACCTCATCCTTCGGCTGAACCTGGCGGAGTGAGCTGGCGCACACTGCCGTAGAGTTGAGGCCGGTCGATACATGACCGTGACAGATCGGAAGGGCAACACGCGTGACCGTCGACGACTCGGGTTCCGGCGAGGACGCGCAGGGCGCCGACTCCGGCGAGGATCCGCTCGCCCTGCGCCTCGAAGGGCTCATCCTGGGCGCCGAGCGCCGCTACACCCCGTTCCAGGCGGCCCGCAGCGCCGGTGTCTCCATGGAACTGGCCTCCCGCTTCTGGCGGGCCATGGGCTTCGCCGACATCGGCCAGGCCAAGGCCCTCACGGAGGCCGATGTGCTCGCCCTGCGGCGCCTCGCCGGTCTCGTCGAGGCAGGGCTGCTGAGCGAGGCGATGGCCGTGCAGGTGGCCCGGTCCACCGGGCAGACCACCGCGCGGCTCGCCGAGTGGCAGATCGACTCCTTCCTGGAGGGGCTGACCGAGCCGCCCGAGCCGGGCATGACCCGCACCGAGGTGACGTACCCGATCGTCGAGCTGCTCCTGCCCGAGCTGGAGGAGTTCCTGGTCTACGTCTGGCGCCGGCAGCTCGCCGCCTCGGCCGGCCGGGTCGTGCAGGCGGCCGACGACGAGGAGATGGTCGACCGGCGCCTCGCCGTCGGCTTCGCCGACCTGGTCGGGTTCACGCGGCTCACCCGCCGCATGGAGGAGGAGGAGCTCGGCGAGCTCGTCGAGGCCTTCGAGACGACGGCCGCCGACCTGGTGGCCGCGAACGGCGGGCGGCTGATCAAGACTCTCGGCGACGAGGTGCTCTACGCCGCCGACGACGCGGGCACGGCAGCCGAGATCGCCCTGCGGCTGATCGAGACCATGGCGCACGACGAGACGATGCCGGAGCTGCGCGTCGGCATGGCGTTCGGCACGGTGACCACCCGTATGGGTGATGTGTTCGGTACGACCGTGAACCTGGCCTCCCGGCTCACCTCGATAGCGCCGAAGGACGCCGTCCTCGTCGACACGGCCTTCGCCGAGGAGCTGATCCGTACGCAGGACGCCCCGGCCTCGGAGGCGGAGGCGGCCGAGGAGGCTGCGGCGGCGGAGAAGGAGGGCGAGGAGCCCCCGTCGTACCGGTTCGGGCTCCAGCCGATGTGGCAGCGGCCGGTGCGCGGCCTGGGCGTCGTGGAGCCGTGGCTGCTCACGCGGCGGGACAGCGCGCCGTAGCAGCCGTCGCGCCGGTCGGAGGTCAGCGGCGGTCGGCCGGTGAGTCCACGCACAGGCCGATGACCGGCACGCACAGGCCCGGGTCGTGCGGCTTCTCCGCCTCCTCGGGCCCGGGCGCCGGGGTCGGTGTGGTGCGGCTCGGCGGTGCGGGCGGGGCCGGGGGCGGAGCGGGGCGCGAGGTGTCGCCGTCCGGGGGTGCCGGGGCGGGGGCGTTCGGCGGGTTCGGCGTGTCGGGGGCGGTCGTGGGCGCCGGGGCGGCTGCCGTGGAGTCCGCCGGGGTGCCGGTCGTGGTGG
Source organism: Streptomyces sp. SID5643 (assembly GCF_009872555.1). Classification (NCBI taxonomy): domain Bacteria; kingdom Bacillati; phylum Actinomycetota; class Actinomycetes; order Kitasatosporales; family Streptomycetaceae; genus Streptomyces; species Streptomyces sp. SID5643. Next base: position 29,627 of record NZ_WWIC01000102.1, on the reverse strand, counting down.
ACGGGGACGGCCGCGCGCCCTTGGTGGCCGGTGACGGGGTGAGGCCGCCCAGGGCCGCGGGCGAGGAGGGACTCGCGTCAGGGGCCGCCGGGAGGGCCCCGGCCGTGCCGATGGCGTCGTCCGTGGCGGTGTGGACGGGCTCCGGGCGGGGCCCGGCCTCGGCCGCGCGGGCGTCCGGGCCCGGCCCGGAGGTCAGGCGCAGCAGGCTCAGGGCGCCCGCTGCGAGGGCGAGGCCACCGGCGGCGAGCAGGACCTTGCGGGGGCGGGGCTTGCGGTGACGGCCCCGGGCGCGGGGAGCGTCGTCCGGGGCCGGCTCGTGGGGCGCGGGCGGCTCCCGCCGGTGGAGTGCCGGGGCGGTCCTGGTGGTCTGGTGCGGTTTCGCCGGCGTGTTCGTCGTCATCATGGTCCCTCCCCGATGCACCTGCGCCCCCTGTGCGCCGTGGGGGACGCACGCTATGCGCTCCCATGGGCGTTAGGGCCGGAGTTGCGGTGATGTCACTCGAACGGGTGGGCGGGGGGTGGTGCGGACCGGAGGGGTCCGCCCTTTCGCGGGTGGGGTGCGGCTGCGATGATCTGGGCGTCGACTTTGTTAACCCGCGTTAACCGGAGGGTGTCATGAGTGAGGAACGGTTCGGGGAGTTCGTGGCGGTGCGGCGGCATGAGCAGGGGCACGTCGCGGAGCTCGTCCTCGACCGGCCCAAGGCCATGAACGCGGTGTCGACGGAGATGGCGCGCTCCATCGCCGGGGCCTGTACGGCGCTCGGGGAGGACCGGGAGGTACGGGCCGTCGTCCTGACCTCGACGCACGAGCGGGCGTTCTGCGTCGGGGCCGACCTGAAGGAGCGGAACTCGTTCAGCGACGCCGATCTGCTGCGGCAGCGGCCGGTGACGCGGGGGGCGTACACCGGGGTGCTGGAGCTGCCGGTGCCGACGGTGGCGGCGGTGCACGGGTTCGCGCTCGGGGGCGGGTTCGAGCTGGCGCTGGCCTGCGACGTGATCGTGGCGGACCGGACGGCGGTCGTGGGACTGCCGGAGGTGTCGGTCGGGGTGATCCCCGGCGGTGGGGGCACGCAGCTGCTGCCGCGGCGGGTCGGGGCGGCCCGGGCGGCCGAGCTGATCTTCTCCGCGCGGCGGGTGGAGGCGGCGGAGGCGGGCGAGTTGGGGCTGGTCGACCAGCTGGTGGAGGAGGGGCGGGACCGGGAGGCGGCGCTGGAGCTGGCGGCCCGGATCGCCGGTAACTCCCCGGTGGGGCTGCGGGCGGCGAAGCGGGCGCTGCGGCTCGCGCAGGGGCTGGATCTGCGGGCCGGTCTTGAGGTCGAGGACGCGGCCTGGCGGGCCACGGCGTTCTCGGGGGACCGGGCGGAGGGCGTCGCTGCCTTCAACGAGCGGCGCAAGCCGCAGTGGCCGGGGGAGTAGGCACCGGGGCGATGTCGGCCGTCCCCGTTCGCGTCGTAAACAGGTCAGTCTGGCTGGAAACTCCCTAGCCTGGAGTGATGGGTGAGGACAGACGGCTGGCGGCCGTCGTCGCGTTGGCTCAGGGGATGGCGGCCGCACACGGGTCGCGTGAGGCGTGGCGTGCCGCGGCCGCCGGGGCGTGCCGGGCGCTGGGGGGGAGTTTCGCCGCCCTGTCGGTGTGGGAGCGGGAGCTCGGGCGGCTGCGGGTCCTCGTGAACGTCGGCGAGCTGGCCGAGGGCGAGGAGGAGTTCCCGGAGGACGAGGCCTACCCGGTGCACCAGTTCGCGGAGATCACGGAGTTCCTGCACGAACAGTGGGCCGGCGGCGGGGAGCCCGACGCCTGGGTGGAGACCGCCGAGGGGCCCGCCGCCGGGGGGCAGTCCGGGTACTGCCACCAGCGGGTCGCCGCCCTGCGCCGCCGGGGCCGCGGCTGCTGCGTGGTCGCGCCCATCGTGCTGCACGGCCGGGCCTGGGGCGAGCTCTACGTGGCCCGCCCGGCCGGTGCGGCCGTCTTCGGGCGGGGCGACGCCGACTTCGCCACGGTCCTGGCTTCCGTCGTGGCCGCCGGCATCGCCCAGACCGAGCGGCTGGAGGAGGCCAGGCGGCTGGCCTTCACCGACTCCCTCACCGGGCTCGCCAACCGCCGTGCCGTCGACGTACGCCTGGAGCGGGCGATCGAGCGGCACCGCAGGGACGGGGCCGTCGTCAGTCTCGTCGTCTGCGATCTGAACGGGCTCAAGCGGGTCAACGACACCCACGGGCACGCCGCCGGGGACCGGCTCCTGGAGCGGTTCGGGTCGGTGCTGTCGCTGTGCGGGGCCATGCTGCCCGGGGCGCTGGCCGCACGGCTCGGCGGGGACGAGTTCTGTCTGCTCGCGGTCGGGCCGCCCGCCGACCAGGTCGTCAAGGCGGCCGGTGAACTGTGCCGCCGGGCCGCGGAGTTGGAGCTCGGCGACGGGGTGGCCTGCGGTGTCGCCTCCACCGAGGACCCGATCGGGCCCGTGCGCTCGGCCCGGCGGCTCTTCCGGCTCGCCGACGCCGCCCAGTACCGGGCCAAGGCCGAGCGGGCGAACAGGCCGGTGGTGGCGGGCCGGGCCGGGCCCGACGATCCCGTCGTGCGGCTCGCGGACGAGCCGTCCCAGGAGGAGGACGGGGAGCGCCGGCGGTTCCGGGGCCGGCACGCGCCCTGACCCGGCCCGGGCGGTGTCACCGGCAACGGGCGGTGTGACGCGTTCGGTAAGGGGCGAACGCCGTCCCCAGTGGTGACATCATCGAATTCACTGCGTACGCTCCTGAATATGGATATGCACACTGTGGTGGTGGGGACGTCCGGGGTGACCGCGTCCGACGTGCTCGCCGTGGCGCGCGGCGGCGCCCGCGTCCAGCTCTCCGAGGAGGCCGTGGCCGCCCTCGCCGCGGCCCGCGAGATCGTGGACGCGCTGGCGGCCAAGCCGGACCCCGTGTACGGCGTGAGCACCGGCTTCGGTGCCCTGGCGACCCGGCACATCAGCCCGGAGCTGCGCGCGCAGCTCCAGCGCAACATCGTCCGCTCGCACGCCGCCGGGATGGGCCCGGCCGTGGAGCGCGAAGTCGTGCGCGCCCTGATGTTCCTGCGGCTGAAGACCGTCTGCTCCGGGCACACCGGCGTCCGGCCCGAGGTCGCCCGGACCATGGCCGACCTCCTCAACGCCGGGATCACCCCCGTCGTCCACGAGTACGGCTCCCTCGGCTGCTCCGGCGACCTCGCGCCGCTGTCCCACTGCGCGCTGGCGCTCATGGGCGAGGGCGACGCCGAGGGCCCCGACGGTGTCGTGCGCCCGGCCGCCGAACTCCTCGCCGCGCACGGCATCCAGCCGGTCGAACTGCGCGAGAAGGAGGGCCTCGCCCTCCTCAACGGCACCGACGGCATGCTCGGCATGCTGGTGATGGCCCTGGCCGACCTGGAGACGCTCTACCGGTCCGCCGACGTCACCGCCGCCCTGTCCCTGGAGGCCCTGCTCGGCACCGACAAGGTCCTCGCGCCCGAGCTGCACGCCATCCGGCCGCACCCGGGGCAGGCCGCCAGCGCCGCCAACATGCTGGCCGTGCTGAAGGGCTCGGGCCTGACCGGGCACCACCAGGACGACGCCCCCCGCGTCCAGGACGCCTACTCGGTGCGCTGCGCCCCGCAGGTAGCCGGGGCCGGGCGGGACACCATGACCCACGCCCGGCTGGTCGCCGACCGCGAGCTGGCCGCCGCCGTGGACAACCCCGTCGTCCTGCCCGACGGGCGCGTCGAGTCCAACGGCAACTTCCACGGGGCACCCGTCGCGTACGTCCTGGACTTCCTCGCCATCGCCGCCGCCGACCTCGGCTCCATCGCCGAGCGGCGCACCGACCGGCTGCTCGACAAGAACCGCAGCCACGGTCTGCCGCCGTTCCTCGCCGACGACGCCGGTGTGGACTCGGGTCTGATGATCGCTCAGTACACGCAGGCCGCGCTGGTCAGTGAGCTGAAGCGGCTCGCCGTACCGGCGTCCGCCGACTCGATCCCGTCGTCCGCCATGCAGGAGGACCACGTCTCGATGGGCTGGTCGGCGGCGCGCAAGCTGCGCACGGCCGTCGACAACCTCACGCGCGTCCTCGCCATCGAGCTCTACGCCGCCACGCGCGCCGTCGAGCTGCGCGAGGGACTGACCCCGGCGCCCGCGTCGCGGGCGGTCATCGACGCCGTACGGGAAGCGGGAGTTCAGGGGCCCGGGCCGGACCGGTACCTCGCGCCGGACCTCGCCGCGGCGGACGCGTTCGTGCGCGACGGACGGCTGCTGGCCGCGGTCGAGAAGGTCACCGGGCCGCTCCAGTAGGGCCGTGGGGCGCCCTGCGGTCAGGGCGGGCGGGGCCCTGCCGTCCGGCGGGTCCCCGCGTCAACCGCCGTCAGAAACCGAGGCGTTCCCGGCGCACCGAGTACACGACGAACCCGGCGCCCAGCGTGAGGCAGAAGGTCCCGCCGATCACGTACGGCGTGCTGTCGAAGCTGCCGGTGTCGGCGAGGCGGGTGTCGCCGACGGAGGCGTCCGCGGTGGTGGCGGCGATCTGCGCCTGCTCTGTGACCTGCGGCGACGGACTCACCGAGACCGCGTCTCTCACCGGGGAGTCCGACGTCGCGTTCGCGGACGGGACGAACCACAGGGCACCCAGCAGGGACGCCGCGGCGGTGGCGGTCAGCAACGATCGGCGAGCGGATGACACGGAATATCGATCCCCCTTGTGGCGCTGGCGAATTGGCCGTGTGGGGCGATGTTAGTGAAAGTCGCGGGTCACGGGAAAGTCACGGGAGGACCTCGACGTACGCTCGCGCCATGAGCACTCCAGAGACATCACGTTTTGTACGGCTTCGAGTGGAACTCGTCCTCGAAGTCGACGACGCGGACGCGGTCACCAAGTCGGCGCTGCGCCGGATCGCCGACGAGGCAGAGATGCCGGCGTCGGAACGGGCACACGCCGAGAGCGCTGTGACGGAAGACACCGCGGAGGCCCTGGCCTACCTCGTGGACCCGTTCGACCTGGTCAGCCAGGTGCCGGGGGTGGACCTCCAGCAGGCCTCCTGGAGCAGCGAGCGGATCGACTACGACCCCGATTCGCCCGACTGGGATCTCGACGAGGATGATGGCGACGACAGCGACGGCTGAGCGTCCGGGAAAATCGTGACCCCGGGCGGCAACCGCCGCCCGGGGTCTTCGCGTCTCAAGCGGCGCACCGACCGCACCCGTATCGCCCGCACCGTCCGTCACGGACGTGGTGATCCCCACACCTGCGTGACATGGGGAACCTGACGAACCGGTCGTAGCGTTGAAAGTTCGGGACGAGGACTCACGAGTGGCGGCGGGGGCACTCAGTTGTGACGGGGACACTCGGGGTTCTGGGGAAATCGGCAACGATGGAGAAGCGTGTGATGACGGTCAGTAAGCGGCGCAAGGGCCTGACGGTCGCGTCCGCACTGCTCGGCGGAGTGCTGGTGCTCTCGGCGTGTTCCGGAGGCGACGACAACGCCTCCGGGGGCGATGGCGGCGACAGCTCCCAGTCGAAGGTCGACGAGGCGGCGGCGAAGAAGACCTCCGAGGCCCAGATCAAGATCACACCCGAGGACGGCTCGGACAACGCCTCCATCAACAACTCCGCAGCCGTGACCGTGAGCAAGGGCACGCTCACCGACGTGAAGATGACGACGTCGGAGGGCACCGAGGTCAGCGGCCAGATATCCGCCGACAAGAAGAGCTGGAAGCCCACCGGCCAGCTGGAGCGGTCCACCACCTACAAGCTGGCGGCCGAGGCGAAGGACTCCGACGGACGCGTCGCCCACGAGAACGCCTCGTTCACCACGGTCTCCCCGGCCAACAGCTTCATCGGCAACTTCACGCCGGACGACGGCACCACCGTCGGCGTCGGCATGCCGGTCTCGATCAACTTCGACAAGGCGATCACCAACAAGGCCGCGGTCCAGAAGGGCATCAAGGTCAGCACGACCGGCGGCCAGGAGGTCGCCTGCCACTGGTTCAACGCCAACCGCATGGACTGCCGGCCCGAGGACTACTGGAAGGAAGGCTCCACCGTCACGCTGAAGCTCGCGCTCGACGGCGTCGAGGGAGCCAAGGGCGTCTTCGGCGTCCAGCAGAAGACGGTCACCTTCAAGATCGGCCGCAACCAGGTCTCGTACGTCGACGCGAAGACCAAGCAGATGAAGATCACGCAGGACGGCAAGGTCGTCCGCACGATCCCGATCTCCGCCGGCTCGCCCGAGAACAAGACGTACGAGGGCATCATGGTGATGTCCGAGAAGTTCAAGGAGACGCGCATGAACGGCGCGACCGTGGGCTTCACGGACGACGACGGCAAGGGCGAGTACGACATCAAGGACGTGCCGCACGCCATCCGCCTCTCCAGCTCCGGCACATTCATCCACGGCAACTACTGGGGCCAGAAGTCCATCTTCGGCAACGTCAACACCAGCCACGGCTGCGTGGGTCTGCAGGACGCCAAGGGCGCCGACGACCCCAACACCCCGGGTGCGTGGTTCTTCAAGAACTCGATGCTCGGTGACGTGGTGGTCGTCGAGAACACCGGCGACAAGACCATCGCGCCGGACAACGGCCTCAACGGCTGGAACATGAACTGGGCCGACTGGAAGGCCGGCTCGGCGGTCTGACGGTTCGCCGGCTCCGCTGACGAAAAGGCCGCCGCCCACCCCTCGCCAGGGGTGGGCGGCGGCCTTTTCGCCTCTTCTCATCCACCTCTTAGGCGCGGCTCAAGTCCTCATCACAGACCGTCCCTAGCTTGCTGCCATGTTCTTCACCTATCTGAGGCGCGAGCTGCGCCGCCGCAGAAAGGCGGCCCTCGTCGTCGCCTCCGGACTGGCGCTGGGCATCGCGCTGGTCATCGTCGTGTCGTCCGTCTCGGCCGGTATGGGCCGGGCGCAGGACAAGGTGCTGCAGTCGCTGTACGGGCTGGGCACCGACATGACCGTCACCAAGGCCGCGGCACCGGCCGGGAGCGACGCACAGCGGCCGCGCTTCCGCTTCGACGCCCAGGACGACGGGTCGGGCGGCGAGCAGAGCAGCGACCGGGTGATGGTGCGCGGCTTCCAGACCCTGGCCGGTTCGACCGTGGGCCAGGTCGACGCGCAGAGCGGCGTCGCGGACGCGGTGGGCGGGCTGAGCCTCCAGGTCGTCAAGGTCAGCGGCGCGTTCACCAGGGGCCGGTTGGAGCAGGGTGAGGGCGGCGGGCAGGACTTCGGCCGGGGCGGGGCCCAGCCCTCACCGCAGGGCCGGGTCGAGGGCGGCGGTGCCGACTTCGACGTCAACAACTACTCCGTCTACGGCACCGACGTCACCAAACCGGCCCTCGGCCCACTGACCTCCTCGAAGATCACCAGCGGCCGTACCTTCACGACGAGCGAGACGAACGCGAAGGTCGCCGTGGCGGACGCGGCGTACGCCAAGGAGAAGAAACTCAAGGCCGGCTCCACCGTCACCGTCAGGAGCACCACGTTCAAGGTGGTCGGCATCGCCACGGCCGACAGCGGGGACGCGGCCGCCAACCTCTACATCCCGCTGAAGCGGGCGCAGACGCTCGCCGACGCCAAGGACAAGGTCACGACGATCTACGTCAAGGCCACCGACTCGCAGCGGATCGACAGCGTCAAGTCGGAGATCGGGAAGAACATCCCGGGTACGACGGTCACCACCTCCGCCGACCTCGCCGACACCGTCTCCGGCTCCCTGTCCACGGCCTCCTCTCTCGCCGCGAGCGTCGGCACGTGGCTGTCGATCGTGGTGCTCGCCGCCGCGTTCCTGGTGGCGGGTCTGCTGACCTCCTCGGCGGTCTCCCGCCGGGTCCGTGAGTTCGGCACGCTCAAGGCCCTGGGCTGGAAGTCGGGCCGGGTGACGCGGCAGGTGGTCGGGGAGGCGGTGGTCAACGGCCTGGTGGGCGGTGCGCTGGGCATCGCGCTGGGACTGGCGGGGGCGTACGCCGTGACGGCCGTGAGTCCCACATTGCAGGCGCAGGTGGGCGGGGGCGAGGGCGTGCGAGGCGGCTTCGGCGGCCCGGGCCGTGAGGCTGCGGGGAGGACCCTCGACGTCGCCCTCACCGCTCCGGTCAGCCCGACGACCATCGCCCTGGCGGTGGCCCTGGCCGTGACGGGCGGGCTGGTCGCGGGGGCCTTCGGCGGCTGGCGGGCCTCCGGACTGCGCCCGGCGGACGCGCTGCGGCGGGTGGAGTAGGCGTTCCCCTCCGGCCGACGGCACCGGCACGGACCTCAGGGGCGCGGGGCCGTACCGACATGCGGCTCCGCCGCGTGAGCGCGAACCCCTGCGCACCCGTACTCGAAGACGATCCAGGAGCTCCCACCATGTACGAACTCAGAGCCGTCACCAAGCACTACACCCGGTCCAAAAGCACCGTTCCAGCACTCGACGGCATCGACCTCACCATCCCCGACGGCGACCGTCTGGTCATCCAGGGCCCCACCGGCGGCGGCAAGTCGACGCTGCTTCAGATGCTCGGCGGTCTCGACCGCCCCACCTCCGGTCAGATCGTCCTGGACGGCACCGACCTCGCCGCCCTGCCGGAGGCGCGACTGACCCGTGTACGGAGCGAAAGCATCGGCTTCGTCTTCCAGGCGTTCAACCTCATCCCGACGCTCACCGCGCAGGAAAACGTGGAGACGGCCCTCGTCCCCCTCGGCGTCAAGCCGAAACAGCGACGCGAACAGGCCGCAGGGGCACTGGAGTCCGTGGGCCTCGGCGATCGCCGCGCGCATCTGCCCGGCGAGATGTCCGGCGGTCAGCAGCAACGCGTGGCGATCGCCCGGGCCCTCGTGAAACAGCCGAAGGTTCTCCTCGCGGACGAACCCACCGGAAATCTCGACGAATCGATGCGCGACGAGATCATGGACGTACTGGAACGGATGTGGGAGGAACTCGGTCTCACCTTCGTGATGGTCACCCATGACTCGGCGATTGCGCGGAAGGCGCCGCGCCTGGCGACGATCCGCGCGGGCCGGATCAGCGTCAAGGAGAACACCCGTGCTTAACCCCGCCGCCCTGTAACGGAGTTCCGACGGCCGTGTAACAGTCGGCCGACGGATTTCTTACCTTCTTCTCAGATGTTGAGCACCTGATCACCCCTCGGCATACTGCCTATCCCGGGGGGTGTACGGCCATGCGTACGAGACCACCTCCGGCCGGGTGAACGGGGAATTCACCCGGTTCTTCGGCAAGGGGGAAACTTGCGCAGACAAGTGAAAAGGGCGTGCGCGGCTACGGTCGCCACAGCGGCGGCCGTGGCCCTGGCGGCGGGTATGACCAGCCCGGCGTCGGCCGACGGCGAGCAGGCGGCAGCGTCCGCCAGGCCGGCGTCCCTCACCACCAAGCACCGCATCACACTGATCACCGGCGACCGCGTCGTCCTGGACGCCAAGGGCCGTGTCATCGCCCTGGAGCGCGCCAAGGGCCGCGAGAACGTACCCGTCCAGATCCGCAAGACCGACGGCCACACCTTCGTCATCCCGGCCGACGCGGCCCGCCTGGTCGCGGGCGGCAGGCTCGACCAGCGGCTCTTCGACGTCACCGAGCTCAACAAGTCCACGACCCGGAAGGCCCAGAAGAAGGGCCTGAAGGTCATCGTCCGCTACCAGGGCAGCGCCGCGTCCACCAAGGCCGACGTCCGCGAGGCCGGCACCCTGCGCCACACGCTGAAGTCCCTGAACGCGGACGCGGTGCAGACGCCCCACGCGGAGACGCCCGAGCTCTGGGACGCGGTCACCAACGGCGAGAAGACCGCCTCCGGCATCGCGCACGTCTGGCTCGACGGCGTCCGCAAGGCCAGCCTCGACAAGTCCGTCGCCCAGATCGGCACCCCCAAGGCGTGGGCGGCCGGCTACGACGGCAAGGGCATGAAGATCGCCGTCCTGGACACCGGTGTCGACGGCACCCACGACGACCTCAAGGGGCAGGTGATCGGCGCCAAGAACTTCACCACCGCGCCCGACACCTCCGACAAGGTCGGCCACGGCACGCACGTCGCCGCCATCGCGGCCGGCACCGGCAAGAAGTCCGGCGGCACGTACAAGGGTGTCGCGCCCGGCGCGAAGATCCTCAACGGCAAGGTCCTCGACGACGGCGGCTTCGGCAGCGACTCCGAGATCGTCGCGGGCATGGAGTGGGCCGTCGCCGAGGGCGCGGACGTCATCAACATGAGCCTGGGCGGCCCCGACACGCCCGCCATCGACCCGATGGAAGCGGCGGTGAACAAGCTGTCCGCCGAGAAGGGCGTCCTGTTCGCCATCGCGGCCGGCAACGAGGGCGACTTCGGCGAGCAGACCATCGGCTCCCCGGGCAGCGCCGCCGCGGCCCTGACCGTCGGCGCGGTCGACGACAAGGACAAGCTCGCCGACTTCTCCAGCCGCGGCCCCGGCATGGACGGCGCCCTCAAGCCCGACGTGACCGCGCCCGGTGTGGACATCACCGCGGCCTCCGCCCCGGGCAACCAGATAGCCCAGGAGGTCGGCGAGAAGCCGGCCGGCTACATGTCGATCTCCGGCACGTCGATGGCGACCCCGCATGTCGCGGGCGCGGCGGCGATCCTCAAGCAGCAGCACCCGGAGTGGAAGTACACCGAGCTGAAGGGCGCCCTCACCGGCTCCACCAAGGGCGGCAAGTACACCCCGTTCCAGCAGGGTTCGGGCCGCATCCAGGTCGACAAGGCCATCAAGCAGACCGTGATCGCCGAACCGGGCTCGGTGAACTTCGGGGTGCAGCAGTGGCCGCACACCGACGACAAGCCGGTCACCAAGGAGCTGACGTACCGCAACCTCGGTACGCAGGACGTCACGCTGAAGCTGGCGTCGACGGCCACCAACCCCAAGGGCCAGGCCGCCCCGGCCGGCTTCTTCCAGCTCGGCGCCACCTCGGTGACGGTCCCGGCCGGCGGCAAGGCCACCGTGCCGTTCACCGTCAACACCAAGCTGGGCGGCACGGTCGACGGCACGTACTCGGCGTACGTGACGGCCACGGGCGGCGGCCAGAGCGTCCGCACGGCGGCGGCGGTGCAGCGGGAGATGGAGTCGTACGACGTCACCCTCAAGCACATCGGCAGGGACGGCAAGCCCACGCCCGGCTACAGCACCGAGATCGCGGGCTACGCGGGCCTGGGCAAGGAGCGTTACTACATGGTGCCCGGCGCGCCTTCGGGCACCGTCACCCTGCGCCTGCCCCAGGGTACGTACCTGCTGAACAGCCTGATCGGCGAGGACGCCGAGTCCTTCGCGGGCGGCATCGACTGGCTGGCCCAGCCGAAGCTGGACGTCACCAAGAACACCACGGTGACCCTCGACGCCCGCAAGGCTAAGCCGGCCGACATCAGGGTCCCGGACGCACAGGCCAAGCCGCTGTCCGCGATGATCGACTACTCCTACGAGCCGACGGGCACGGGCCTCGGTGTCGGTGCCGGCTCCTTCGCCGACCTGCGTGTGGCCCATCTCGGACCGGAGGTCTCCGGGCTGACCCAGAACTGGAGCGGGCAGTGGACCAAGGGTGACAACACCGAGTACGACGTCGCCACCTCCGCCAAGGCCAAGAAGATCCAGGGTGACAAGGTCCGGCACTTCAAGGCGAGTGAACTCGCCACGGTGAAGCACAACATGGGCGCGTCCGCGTCCGGCAAGACCGGCGACCTCTCCACCCTGGGCCTGCTTCCCGAGACCCAGTTCTTCGCCGTCCCCGTGCAGCAGAAGCTGCCGAGCACGCGCACGATGTACCTGTCGACCTCGGACAAGATCCAGTGGGCGTTCGACTTCACGCAGTACAAGGGCACGGACGCGAACGGCGACCCGATCCCCGAGGGCGGCTACTCGATCGACCCGAAGACGTACAAGGCGGGCCAGAAGTACACGGAGACCTACAACACGGCGGTGTTCGGCCCGCGCATCAACGGCGACTTCGGCGTCTTCCGCCAGAGCAACGCCCTGTACGGCTCGCTGCCGCTGTTCGCCGACGGCGCCGGGCACGCCGGCTCCTCCGACTACACATCGGTCGCCACGAACCTCTACCGCAACGGCACCAAGATCGGGTCCAACACCGACCCGTTGTTCGGCGAGGAGTTCAAGGTCCCGTCCGGCGACGCCGAGTACAAGCTGACGACGTCGGTCAAGCGCAGCGTCAAGGTCGCGGCGGCCTCCACCCGCATCGACGCCGGCTTCACCTTCCGCTCCAAGAAGCCGTCCGGTGACGCACGCGTGAAGCTGCCCGTCTCCACGGCCCGCTTCCTCGCGGCCACGGGCCTGGACAGCAGGGCCCCGGCCGACAAGACCGTCAAGATCCCGGTCACCGTCGAGGGCGCGGCCAAGGGCAGCAACCTGAAGTCGCTGTCGGTGTACGCGTCGTACGACTACGGCAAGACCTGGAAGAAGCTCACCGTCAAGGACGGCAAGGTGAGCGTCAAGAACCCGGCGAAGGGGAAGGCCATCTCCTTCCACGCCAAGATCGCCGACAAGAAGGGCAACAAGTCGACGATCTCGATCTACAACGCGTACTACGGCAAGTAGACCGCGTGGCAAGCAAGCAGTAGCACCAGCACGGTGACGGGCCCGTCGGGAGCTTCGGTTCCCGGCGGGCCTGCCGCGTCAGTCCGACGGCGCCGACGCCCTCGTGCCGGAGCGGGTCGCGTCCGCCCCCCAGCTCGCCAGCAGGCGCAGCGCCTCCGCCGACGGGGTGCCCGGTTCCGCGTGGTACGTGATCAGGGACTGCTCGCCGTCGTCGACCAGGCGGAACGTCTCGAAGGACAAGGTCAGGTCACCGACCAGCGGATGGCGCATGCGCTTGACGCCGTAGCTCTTCTCCTTGACGTCGTGGGCGGCCCACAGGCGGCGGAACTCCTCGCTCTTCACCGACAGCTCGCCCACCAGCGCGGACAGCTGCGGGTCGTCCGGGTGGCAGCCCGCGTCCATGCGCAGGTAGCCGACGATGTCGGCCGCCTTCTGCTCCCATGCGACGAACAGTTCGCGGTACTCGGGCCGCAGGAACACCATCCGCGCCCAGTTCCGCTCCTGGGCCGGCAGCTCAGCCCAGTCTCCGAAGAGGGCCGAGGCCATGCGGTTCCAGGCCAGGATGTCGGACCGGCGCCCGACGATGTACGCGGGGACACTTTCGATCGAGTCCAGCAGATGCCGCAGCGCCGGCCGCACCTGCCGGCTGCGGGCCGCCGGCTTCTTCTTGTGCTGCTTCGGCTTCGCCAGATGCATCAGGTGCGCGTGCTCGGCGTCGCTCAGCCGCAGGGCGCGCGCGATCGCGTCCAGCACCTCCGCCGAGACGTTGCGGCCGTTGCCCTGCTCCAGTCGCGTGTAGTACGCCACGGACACCCCGGCCAGCTGCGCCAGCTCCTCGCGGCGCAGCCCGGGCACCCGGCGCCGCCCGAAGTCGGGCAGCCCCATGTCCTCGGGCTTCAGCCGGGCCCGCCGGGTGCGCAGGAACTCGCTGAGCTCGGCGCGCCGGTCCAGGCCGCCACCGGCCGTCTGCGCGGGTTCGGGCTGTTCGTCCATGCCGTCCAGTATTCACGGTCGTACGCACACGAGCCTGACCCCACCAGTGGTACGCACCGTGTGCGTACGCAAAGCGTGGCCTGGGTGGGCGCTCGCGGATCGGGCACGCTGGTGTTCGTGCCCGGTCAGAAGATCCAGAAGGCAGCCGGGCACACAACCCCGCTAGGAGAACCCCCGGCATGACCACTGTTGCTGCGTACGCCGCTCCCGCTCCCAAGGCTCCGCTGGAGCGCACCACCATCGAGCGCCGCGAGGTCCGCGAGTTCGACGTCCTGATCGACATCAAGTTCGCCGGCATCTGCCACTCGGACATCCACCAGGCCCAGGAGGGCTGGGGCGAGGCGATCTTCCCGATGGTCCCCGGCCACGAGATAGCGGGTGTCGTCACCGAGGTCGGCCCGGGCGTCACGAAGTTCGCCGTCGGCGACCGCGTGGGCGTCGGCTGCATGGTCGACTCCTGCCGCGAGTGCGAGAACTGCAAGGCCGGACGCGAGCAGTACTGCGTCAAGGGCAACGTCCCGACGTACAACGGCATCGGCCACGACGGCGAGCCCACCTACGGCGGCTACTCGCAGAACGTCGTGGTCGACGAGAACTTCGTCGTCCGCATCCCCGACGGGCTGTCGCTCGACGTCGCGGCCCCGCTGCTGTGCGCCGGCATCACCCTGTACTCCCCGCTCAAGCGCTTCGGCGCCGGCCCCGGCAAGAAGGTCGCGATCGTCGGCCTGGGCGGTCTCGGCCACATGGGCGTCAAGATCGCCAACGCGCTCGGCGCCGAGGTGACCGTGCTGTCGCAGTCCCTGCGCAAGCAGGAGGACGGCCTGCGACTGGGTGCGGCCCACTACTACGCCACCAGCGACCCGAAGACCTTCGAGGAGCTGGCCGGCACGTTCGACCTGATCGTGTCCACGGTCTCCGCCCCGCTGGACTTCAACGCCTACCTGTCCCTGCTGAAGACCGAGGGCACGCTGGCGAACGTCGGTGCCCCCGAGGAGCCGATCTCCCTCAACCTCTTCTCGGTGATCGGAGGCGGCAAGACCCTCGCCGGTTCCATGATCGGCGGCATCGCGGAGACCCAGGAGATGCTGGACTTCTGCGCCGAGCACGGCCTGGGCGCCGAGATCGAGCTGATCGGCGGTGACCGGATCAACGAGGCGTACGAGCGGGTCCAGGCCAGCGATGTGCGCTACCGGTTCGTGATCGACGCGGCGACGATCTGACCCCTCGATCCCCCTGACAGCTCTGAGGGCCCCGGCTGAATGCCGGGGCCCTCAGAGCGTTCCAGATGCAGGACGGGGCGCACGCGGGGTACATGGGGGTGAGTGCGTGGGTACACGCAGAGGAGTGCACCAGAGGAGTGCACCTGGGGGGTCCGCCAGGTACGTCAGGGGAGGCCCCATGACCGTGCAGCTGAACCACACCATCGTCGCCGCCCACGACAAGCGCGCCTCGGCCCGGTTCCTCGCCGACCTCCTGGGGCTCGACGTGAGTCCGCCCTACGGCCCCTTCCTCCCGGTCGAGATCTCCAACGGCGTGACACTCGACTTCATGGACAGCCCCGGCGCCATCACGCCGCAGCACTACGCCTTCCTCGTCTCGGAGGAGGAGTTCGACGAGATCTTCGGCCGCATCCGGGAAGCCGGTCTGACGTACTGGGCGGACCCGTTCCACAGCCGTCCCGGCGAGATCAACCACAACGACGGTGGCCGTGGGGCCTACTTCGACGACCCCGACGGCCACCGCCTGGAGATCATCACGAGGCCCTACGGCAGCGGCGGCTGACCGGCGACGTGCTGGAGGGCGAGGGCGTCGAGGCCGCCGTCGACGGAGTGCGTCGAGGCCGCCGTCGACGGAGTGGAGACCGCTGCACGTCCCGAAAACGGCCGGGCCGGGCGGTGCCGGGCCGACCCTACGACCCTTGGCCCGCCGTGCCGGCCGGGTCCTGTTCCTCGAAGGTCCACACCGCGTGTGACCCCGGGCCGACCACCAGCGACGAGTGGCCGATCCGCTCCACGTGCCGGTACGCCACCGGCTGGTTCAATGACATCTCGACCTGCTTGAGGCCCGCCCGCTCCACGGGCACGGAGTCGAAGCGGATCGTGGTGCCGCCGCCCTTCGCGACGACGCCCCCGCCCGGCAGGGACCGGACCGTGAAACCGCCGGCCTTCAGCAACGGCACCGTGTTGGCGAGGTCCCGTGCGGTCACCGCCAGCCGGATCCCGGTCACGTCCCGCATCAGCCGGTCGCGGTAGGTGTCGGGCAGGTAGCGCTCCCGGCCCACGTCACCGGGGTGGGCGGCGGGCTCGGTGTTGCCGCGCGGGTCGGCGAAGTACTCCGGCCGGTACTCCATCCCCCAGGCGCCGAAGAGGTCGTACTCACCGGTGGTGAAGACGGCGTCGAACCAGGGCACGGGGACGCCGTCGCCGAAGTCGCGGGTCTGCCGGAACTCGACCGGGTCGGTGATCCCGGCCTTCCGCAGCCGTTCGGTCACCGTCGGCAGGTCACCGGCGCGCTCGGTGGACACGCCCATGCCGGTGGCGCCGAGGGTGCCGTCCTTGCCGGGCAGGTCACCCACCCCGAACAACTCCAGGTAGGTCTCGCGCCCCATCAGATAGCGGCCGGTCCAGGTCTGCCCGCCGGCGCCGGTCGTGGTGCGGACCTGGAAGGCGGCGAAGTCCCGCAGATAGGAGGAGTGCTCGATGGCGTCCGCGGTCTCCCGGTCGAGCACGCCGTAGCCGTGGTTGTAGAACAGCAGTTGCCGCCCGGTCGCCGTGCCGTCCTCCTCCGCCCGTGCGGTGCCCGCTCCGCCCTGGACCGCCCCCGCGAGGGCCAGAGCGATGACCATGATCAGCTGTAACGCTCGTCTCAGAACCATGCGAGGAGCGTAGGGCGGGAGGAAACGCTTCCGCTGTGGATTTGCCCCCTGCGGGGCGGGGTCAGGCCTTGGCCGGCGGGGAGTCCGGTGGCGCAGCCGGCGGTGACGCGGGTGCGGGCTCCTGCCCGCCCATGTCGAGCCGAAACGGCGGGTACTGGTCCGTCAGCAGCGCCGCGTAGGCCGCCACCCGCGCAGTCCAGCGGGCCAGGCCGATCAGGAAGTCGAAGAGGTGCCGCGGGTAGCGGGCGGTGAACAGCAGGATGACCACGGCCACCAGGGAGAGATACGGCAGCAGCCCGCCGCCCCGCCAGTCGTCCCCGCCGCCCCAGCCGCCACCGGCGATGATCGCGACGGCGAGGTACTGGGGGATCGCCAGCAGCCACCACTTCACCAGCACCAGTCCGCGCGACAGCCGCTCGGGGTAGACGACGTCGAAGCGCGCCGGGTAGTCGGGAACGTCGGCGAGGGTGAACGGCGGGTACCGGTCGGTGCCGAGCGCGGTGTGCGCGTAATAGCCGACCCGCCAGTTCCAGCGCAGCACGCCGACGCTGAAGTCGAAGAGGGGGCGGGGGTAGCGGGCGGTGAACAGGACGGCGAAGAACGCGATCACGGTCACGACGGCGAACGCGATCCACAGGAAGAACAGCACGACGTAGTGCGGGATGGCGAGCAGCCACTTCACCAGCCACAGCCATCGGGACAGCCGGGGATCGACGGATGCTTCCAGACGTACGGGTGACGCGGCGGCAGGCATCATGGGCGGCACTCCTCTCGCCAGCAGACTCGCAAGCGGGAGGCGGCCCCGCGACCTGGACGGGGCCGTTCGCGCGTCCGGCTCCCCGGCCACCTGCACCGGTCACGGGCCTCGGTCGGCACCGGCCTCGGGCCTCGGTCGGCACCGGTTTCGGGCCTCGGTCGGCACCGGTTTCGGGCCTCG
Organism: Streptomyces sp. SID5643; assembly: GCF_009872555.1. Taxonomy (NCBI): domain Bacteria; kingdom Bacillati; phylum Actinomycetota; class Actinomycetes; order Kitasatosporales; family Streptomycetaceae; genus Streptomyces; species Streptomyces sp. SID5643. The sequence continues at coordinate 12,290 of NZ_WWIC01000102.1, read as the reverse complement.
GCCGGTCCGGTGACGGGCTGCGGCCACAGGCCCCCTGTCACCGGCCCCGGCTACCGCCTCTCAGGACGGGACGGCGGCGTCGGCGTCCGGCTCGCCGGTGCTCGCGGCGTCCGCCGGGTCGACCAGTTGCTCCCGTACGTAGTTCCAGACCACCGCGATCAGCGCGGCGATCGGGACGGCGAGCAGGCTGCCGACGATGCCGGCCAGGCTGCCGCCCAGGGTCACCGCCAGGAGCACGACGGCCGCGTGCAGGCCCAGGCCGCGGCTCTGGATCATGGGCTGGAAGACGTTGCCCTCCAGCTGCTGCACCACCACGATGATCGCCAGCACGATCAGCGCGTCCGTCAGGCCGTTGGAGACCAGCGCGATGAGCACCGCGACGAACCCGGCGAACAGGGCGCCGATGATCGGCACGAACGCGGAGACGAAGGTCAGCACGGCCAGCGGGAGCACCAGCGGAACGCCCAGGATCCACAGGCCCAGGCCGATCAGCACGGCGTCGAGCAGGCCGACGGCCGCCTGGGACCGCACGAAGGAGCCCAGGGTGGCCCAGCCGCGATCGAACACGGTCGGGACGTCGGTGGCGAGCCGGCCGGGCAGCTGACGGGACAGCCAGGGCAGGAACCGCGGGCCGTCCTTGAGGAAGAAGAACATCAGGAACAGCGCGAGGACTGCGGTGACGACACCGTTGACCACGGTGCTCACGCCCGTGACGACCGCGCCCACCATGCTGCCCACACCCTCCTGGGCACGCGCGACCGCACTGTCGAAGGCCTTGTTGATCTGCGCGTCACCGATGTTCAGCGGCGGCCCCGCGGCCCACTCGCGCAGCCGCTGGATGCCTTCCACGACACCGTCGGTCAGCTCCCCGGACTGGGACGCCACCGGCACGGCGATCAGTGCGACCACACCGGCCGCGACCAGCAGGAACAGCACGGTCACGACCGAGGCGGCCAGCGCGGGCGGCCACCCCCGGCGACGCAGGAACCGGGCCGCGGGCCAGGTCAGCGTGGTCAGCAGCAGCCCGACCACCAGCGGCCACACCACAGACCACATCCGGCCCAGCAGCCACAGGGTCACGGCCAGCCCGGCCAACACCAGCAGAAACTCACCTGACACCCGCGCGGATATCCGCAGCGCGGCACGGGATCTGTCGGAACTCAGAGGCGCAGTCACGCAGGCACCCTATGGGCTGCGGGCGGGCCCGCAGCAGCCGCGCCCCCGGAAGCGGGCGGACCGTCAGCCCCCGACGAAGGACGCAGCGGAGTCCGAAGCGTCACCCACCGGCCCTGGCCACACCGATCGGGCAGGACACACCCGTGCCGCCGATGCCGCAGTAACCCGCCGGGTTCTTGTCCAGGTACTGCTGGTGGTAGCCCTCGGCCGGGTAGAAGGGGCGGCCCTGCGTCGAGACGATCTCCGTGGTGATGCCGCCGTAGCCGGAGGAGGTGAGGACCTTCTGGTACGCCTCGCGGGAGGACTTGGCGATGGCCTCCTGCTCGGGAGTGTGGGTGTAGACCGCCGATCGGTACTGCGTGCCGACGTCGTTGCCCTGGCGGAAGCCCTGCGTGGGGTCGTGGGACTCCCAGAACGTCTTGAGGAGGCGCTCGTACGAGATCCGCGCGGGGTCGAAGACCACGCGCACGACCTCCGTGTGGGCGGTCAGGCCCGAACAGACCTCCTCGTACGTGGGGTTCTCGGTGTGGCCGCCCTGGTAGCCGACGAGTGTCGTCCACACACCGGCCGGGAGCTGCCAGAACGTGCGCTCGGCGCCCCAGAAGCAGCCCAGGCCGAAGTCGGCTGTCTCCAGGCCGCCGGGGTAGGGGCCGAGCAGCGGGTTGCCGAGGACGGTGTGGCGGTCGGGGACCGTGAACGCCGGCTCCGGGCGGCCGGGCAGCGCCTGCTCGGGGGTCGGCAGGTGGGACGTGCGGCGGTGCGGGAACATGCGGTCTCCGATCGAAGCGATGCCCGCTGCAACGTGCCGGGACTTCCCGGAATTCCGGTGAAGTGACCGCACGGGCGGGCGTCAGTGGGGCAGGCTCGCGGGGCTGCCGCCGTTCGCCTCGTAGCCCGCCACCGCCAGCGCGCGGTACACCGCGAACTCCGCCGCCGGGTCGGCGGACAGCGTCCAGGGCAGGGCACCCACATGGCCGTCGATGTGGACCAGCTGGTTCATCGCCTCCGACCAGCGCTCGCTGCGGACCAGGAAGAACACCAGCATGTGCCGTACGTGCGCCAGCATCGGGTCGTCCGGGCGGGCCGAGTGCACCGCGTGCAGCGCGCCGTGGACGGCCTTCGTGACGACTTCGCTCTGCCAGAAGCTCGCGACGAGGGTCACCTCGGGCAGGTGCTCGAAGACCGCGAAGAGGGGCATCGCCGAGAGCAGGGAGCCCTGGGGCGCCCGGGCCGCCGCGGCCTCGGCGAACGAGTAGGCCTCCGCACGGGAGCCGTGCCACTTCTCGCACCAGTAGTGCAGCGCGGCCAGGTGCGCCCCCATGTGGGCCGGGGCGCGGTCCAGGATCTTCAGCCAGACCTGCTCGAAGTCCTTCTGGGAGTAACCGAGACCGCGGGCCACCGACAGCTCGACGATGTAGGGGATCGGGTCGCCGGGGGCGAGCAGCGCCGCGTCGCCGCACGCCGCCCTCGCCTCCTCCATGATGATCCGGAACTCGTCCGTCCCCGGTGTGGCCGTCCGCCAGGCCTGCTGCACCAGGAACTCGGCGTGCACCGCCGCGCCGCCCGCGTCCTTGGGTGCCTCGGCCCGCCACACGCGCAGCCACTGCCCGCCCGGCGCCTGGCTCACACCGCCGGGCCGCCGCGAGAGCTCCAGCGAAGCCGCGCCCGCGAAGGCCTGCACGCGCTGCCAGCGCTGCTCGCCCTCCGTCTCGGTGCCCGCCAGGAGCTGCTGCGCGGCGCGGTAGTCCTGCGTGCGCTGCACCACGTCCAGGACGTCCAGCAGGTCCTGGTCGGGGCCGGGCATGCGGATGTCGAGCTCCTCCTCGCGGACGAAGCCGTAGTTCGCCGGGTCGGCCGCGTCCGGGTGGTCGGGGGAGACCAGCCCTATCGCACCGCCGCGCCTGCGCCGCAGGAAGGGGAGCAGCACGAAGCCCAGCATGACCAGCGCGATCAGGACCCAGAGAATCTCCATGCAACAAGCGAACCAGACCGCGCCGACAATTGGCCAACCTGCTCCCCGAACCTGTGGAAAACCCCGCCTCGCCCGGACCCCCCGGCACTCTTCGCCGCGGCGCACTACCCTCGGTGCTCATGAGCGACAGGCACATCAGTCAGCACTTCGAGACGCTCGCGATCCACGCGGGCAACACCGCCGACCCCCTGACGGGCGCGGTCGTCCCGCCCATCTACCAGGTCTCGACCTACAAGCAGGACGGCGTCGGCGGCCTGCGCGGCGGCTACGAGTACAGCCGCAGCGCCAATCCCACCAGGACCGCGCTGGAGGAGAACCTCGCCGCCCTGGAGGGCGGCCGCCGCGGTCTCGCGTTCGCGTCCGGGCTGGCGGCCGAGGACTGCCTGCTGCGTACGCTGCTCAGCCCGGGCGACCACGTGGTCATCCCCAACGACGCCTACGGCGGCACGTTCCGTCTGTTCGCCAAGGTCGTCGCCCGCTGGGGCGTGGAGTGGTCGGTCGCCGACACGAGCGACCCGGCCGCGGTGCGGGCCGCCGTCACTCCGAAGACCAAGGTCATCTGGGTGGAGACCCCCTCCAACCCGCTGCTCGGCATCACCGACATCGCCGCCGTCGCCCAGGTCGCCCGGGACGCGGGCGCCCGCCTCGTCGTCGACAACACCTTCGCCACGCCCTACCTCCAGCAGCCGCTGGCGCTGGGTGCGGACATCGTCGTGCACTCGCTGACCAAGTACATGGGCGGTCACTCCGACGTCGTGGGCGGCGCCCTGATCACCGCCGACGCCGGCCTGGGCGAGGAACTGGCCTTCCACCAGAACGCGATGGGCGCGGTCGCCGGCCCCTTCGACTCCTGGCTGGTGCTGCGCGGCACCAAGACCCTGTCCGTGCGCATGGACCGGCACAGCGAGAACGCGGTGAAGATCGCCGACATGCTCACCCGGCACGCGCGCGTGAGCAGTGTGCTCTACCCGGGGCTGCCGGAGCACCCGGGTCACGAGGTCGCCGCCAAGCAGATGAAGGCGTTCGGCGGCATGGTCTCCTTCCGCGTCGAGGGCGGCGAGGAGGCGGCCGTCGAGGTGTGCAACCAGGCGAAGATCTTCACGCTGGGCGAGTCCCTGGGCGGCGTCGAGTCGCTGATCGAGCACCCCGGCCGCATGACGCACGCGTCCGTGGCCGGCTCGGCCCTGGAGGTCCCCGGCGACCTGGTGCGCCTGTCCGTGGGCATCGAGAACGCCGAGGACCTGCTGGAGGACCTTCAGCAGGCGCTCGGCTAGCTAGGGCCTCTCGCGACAACGCCGCGGATGCGCGTGCCGGGCTCCGCATCCGCGACATGATCCAGACGACGGGCGGCGGACCGGCCCCTCACCGGGTCACCAGCCGCTCAGGGGCGGAGTCGTCTCGGACGGCGGCTCCACCCACGGGCGGGCCGTCAGCGCCCACACGGTGAACGCCAGGCTCGCCGCGAGCAGCAGCAGCCACAGAGCGCGGCGGGCGAGCGTCCGGCGCCGCAGCATGCGGCCGCCGCGGCGCACCGCCTCCGTGTGGATCTCGGGCGGCAAGGAGCGTGGCGCCTGCTCCAGGAGCCGTCGTACGGCCGCCTCGCGGTCGTTCCCGCTCATGTCGCCCTCCGGTCGTGGTCCGGGCTCATGACGGCACCGCCTTGGTGGCCGTCACCGCGGGCGCCGGGCCCCGCGTCCGGTGCAGCAGGGTGGATGTGGCCCGGTGGCAGATCGCCCGTACGCGCTCCGGGGACAGGCCGAGCAGGGCCGCCGTCTGCTCCTCGGCGACGCCTTCGTACAGCCGGAGGACCAGGACCAGCCGTTCCCGCGGGGTCAGCGGGGCCAGGGGGCTCGCGGGGTCCGGGCGGGAGCGGCCGAGCCCGCCGTGGTGGTGCCACGCCCCGCGCGCGAAGCGGACGGCGAGGTGCGAGCGGGTGCGGTCGTAGGGGTCCTCGCCGCGCAGCCGGTCCCAGCTCGCGTACGTGTGGGCCAGTGACAGCGTCAGAAGGCGCCGCGCGCGGGGGTTGTCGTCCGGGGCCTCCGCGGTGAGCAGTGTGGCGGCGTGCAGCAGCCGCCCGGCCGCGCCCGCGACGAACGCCTCGAACTCCCGGGCGCGACGGGTTGCCCGGGACGCATGCCGCTCCAGCACCGCACCTCCCGCCTGACGGCGACCCTGAGGATGCGGGCACCCGGCCGCATGTGGCGGGGGCCCGGTCTCATATCAGGCCAGGGACGGCCCCGAGGTCAAGAGCCGCGCACGGCCCGGACGGTGCCACGCGCGCGTGGCGACCCGGCCCTCGTAGGGGGTGCCACCGGGCGGCAGGGTGTTCAGGACGCCGGGTCCGCCTCCGGCCCCGGCACCCCCTGGGCCGCCATGCGGGAGGACAGCGCGCTGTTGAAGCGCGTGAGGAGATCGCAGAACGCCTCGCGCTCCTCGGGCTGCCAGTCGTGGGTCAGCTCGGCCATCAACTGCCGTCGGGAGGAGCGCACTTCCTCAAGCCGGGCCTGGCCGCGCGGAGACAGCTGAAGCACCACCGCGCGTCCGTCCTCGGGGTGCGAGGTGCGCTTGACCAGGCCGGTGTCGACGAGCGGTGCCACCTGCCGGGTGACCGTCGACGAGTCGATCCCCATGCTCGCGGCGAGCGCCTTGACGCCCATCGGGCCTTCCTTGTCGAGGCGGTTGAGCAGCAGGTACGCGGCGCGGTCCATGGAGTTGCGCACCTGCCCGACCCCGCCGAGCCGGGTCTGTTCGGCACGGCGGGCGAACAGCGCCACCTCGTGCTGCAGCGTGTCGAGAAGACCGGTGTCACCGACGGTCGTCATGTCCATCGACATTTCAGGTGTTGTGGGCATCGCCGGGGGCTCACTTCGTGGAGGGCTGGCAGATTGGGGGACAGGGTACGCGGCCGGAAGGCGGGCCGTACCGGCGCTGCGCAAAGCGGGTCTCGGAGGTTGGTCACAACGGTCGTTCCCGCCTGTGAACTGCGATGCTGGAGTCATGAGCTACAGCACGGCTGACTCCTTTCGGCCCGTCACCCTCGACGACGTGCGCGGCGCGCAGAAGATGCTCTCGGGTGTGGCGCGGGTGACCGCGATGGAGGGCAGCAGGCACCTGTCCCAGATGGTCGGTGCGCCGGTCCACCTCAAGTGCGAGAACCTCCAGCGGACGGGCTCGTTCAAGCTGCGCGGCGCCTACGTCCGGATCGCCGGTCTGCTGCCGGAGGAGCGCGCCGCCGGTGTCGTCGCCGCGAGTGCGGGCAACCACGCGCAGGGGGTCGCCCTCGCCTCCGCCCTGCTCGGCGTGCGCTCCACGGTGTTCATGCCGAAGGGCGCCCCGCTGCCCAAGGTCAGTGCCACCCGGGACTACGGGGCCGAGGTGCGGCTGCACGGCCAGGTCGTCGACGAGACGCTGGCCGCGGCGCAGGAGTACGCGGCCCAGACGGGCGCGGTGTTCATCCACCCCTTCGACCACCCCGACATCATCGCGGGCCAGGGCACGGTGGGCCTGGAGATCCTGGAGCAGTGCCCGGAGGCGCGCACGATCCTGGTCGGCATCGGCGGGGGCGGGCTGGCCGCGGGGATCGCGGTGGCGGTGAAGTCCCTGCGTCCGGACGTGCGGGTCGTGGGCGTGCAGGCGGCGGGCGCGGCGGCCTACCCGCCCTCGCTGGCGGCGGGCCGGCCGGTGTCGGTCGAGAACCCGGCGACGATGGCCGACGGCATCAAGGTCGGGCGGCCGGGCGACGTGCCGTTCGGGATCGTCGGCGAGCTGGTCGACGAGGTGCGCACGGTCAGCGAGGACGAGCTGTCCGCCGCGCTGCTGCTGTGCCTGGAGCGGGCCAAGCTGGTCGTGGAGCCGGCCGGGGCGAGCCCGGTCGCGGCGCTGCTGAGCGAGCCCGGCGCGTTCGAGGGCCCGGTCGTCGCGGTGCTGTCCGGCGGCAACGTCGACCCGGTGCTGATGGAGCGGGTGCTGCGGCACGGCATGGCAGCGCAGGGCCGCTACCTGGCGGTCCGGCTGCGGCTGACGGACCGGCCCGGTGCTCTTGCCACTCTTCTGGGCGCGCTGTCAGTGGTCGACGCTAACGTCCTCGATGTGAGCCATGTGCGAACCGACCCGCGGCTCGGGCTCACGGAGGCGGAGGTCGAGCTGCACCTGGAGACGAAGGGCCCGGCGCATTGCGCCGAGGTGGGTCAGGCGCTGCGCGAGGCGGGCTACACGGTCATCGGCTGAGCGGGTTCCCAGGCCCGGCCGAGAGCTGTCGCCGATCCGGGCAAGATCCTTTCGTCTCACGGAGAGCAACGCGCAGAAACTCGTAGCGAGACGCGATACATCGCGTTATGGTGTGTTCGTGCGAAGCCTCGCCGGACGTCTGTCCGGTCATCCCCGAAGACGTGGAGACTCATATGCCAGGCGCCATCTACGCCGAAGGTCTGGTCAAGACCTTCGGTGACGTCAAAGCCTTGGACGGCGTCGACCTCGACGTGCCGGAGGGCACGGTCCTCGGCCTGCTCGGGCCGAACGGCGCGGGCAAGACCACCACCGTCCGCTGCCTGACCACCCTGCTGCGCCCCGACAGCGGCCGGGCGGTCGTCGCGGGCATCGACGTGCTCAAACAGCCCGACGCGGTCCGCCGCTCCATCGGCCTGTCCGGCCAGTTCGCGGCCGTCGACGAGTACCTGACCGGCCGGGAGAACCTCCAGATGGTCGGCCGGCTCTACCAGATGCGGGCCAAAGCGGCGAAGGAGCGCGCGGCCGAACTGCTGGAGCAGTTCCACCTCACCGACGCCGCCGACCGCCCCACGAAGACCTACTCCGGAGGCATGCGCCGCCGCCTCGACCTCGCGGCGGCCCTCGTCGTCTCGCCGCCCGTGATGTTCATGGACGAGCCGACGACCGGCCTCGACCCCCGCAACCGCCAGCAGCTGTGGGAGGTCATCAAGCAACTGGTCTCGGGAGGCACGACGCTGCTGCTCACCACCCAGTACCTGGAGGAGGCCGACCACCTGGCGCACGACATCGCGGTGGTCGACCACGGCAAGGTCATCGCCCAGGGCACCTCCGACCAGCTCAAGGCCCGCACCGGCGGCGAGCGCGTCGAGGTCGTGGTGCACGAACGTGAGCACATCCAGGCCGCCGTCGAGGTCCTCGCCGGCTTCGGCAAGGGCGAGACGACGGTCGAGGAGCACATGCGCAAGCTCACCGCCCCCGTGACCGGCGGTGCCAAGCTCCTCGCCGAGGTCATCCGCGAGCTGGACACCCGGGGCATCGAGATCGACGACATCGGCCTGCGCAGGCCCACCCTCGACGACGTCTTCCTGTCCCTCACGGGACACGTCGCCGAGATCAAGGACCAGGAGAACGACAAGGAGGCCGCCCAGTGAGCGCCGTCACCGACACCGTGCGGGTCGCGCCGGCCGCGAACCCGGTCAGCCAGTCGATCCGCGACTCGATGGTCGTCGCCAAGCGGAACCTGATCCGCATGTCCCGGATCCCCGAGATGATCATCTACGGGCTGATCCAGCCGATCATGTTCGTGGTGCTGTTCACCTACGTCTTCGGCGGCTCCATGCAGATCGGCAACAGCACCAGCGCCGCCGACTACAAGAACTTCCTGATGGCCGGCATCTTCGCGCAGACCGTCACCTTCGCCACCGCCAGCTCCGGCGCCGGCATCGCCGACGACATGCACAAGGGCCTCATCGACCGCTTCCGCTCCCTGCCCATGGCGCGCGGCGCAGTGCTCACCGGCCGCACCCTCGCCGACTCCGTGCAGACGGCCCTGACCCTCGTGGTCCTCGCCGTGGTCGCCCTCCTGGTCGGCTGGCGCGTCGGTTCGGACGGCAGCACCAACGCCGCCAGGGTCCTCGCGGGCTTCGGCCTGCTGCTCCTGCTCGGCTATGCGTTCACCTGGATCGGCGCCCTGATCGGCATGTCCGTCCGGACCCCCGAGGCGGCCACGTCCAGCGGCCTGATCTGGCTCTTCCCGGTCACCTTCATCTCGAACGCGTTCGTGGACACCAGCCACATGACCCCGTGGCTGCGCCACATCGCCGAGTGGAACCCCTTCAGCGCCACGGTCCAGGCCTGCCGGGTCCTCTTCGCCAACCCGGGCCAGTCGACGTCGGACGCCTGGCCCATGCAGCACCCCGTGTGGGCCTCGCTGATCTACTCGCTCGTGATCCTTGTGGTCTTCCGGACCCTGGCGGTGCGCAAGTACCGCTCGGCGACGGCATGACGATGCCCCCGGTGCCGCGTGGGCGCCGGGGGCAGATCAAGGCTCGGACCGCGGCGGATCAGCCCTCGTACGGCTCGGCCTTCAGGATCTTCACCAGGGCCTTCTTGCCGTTCGGCAGCTCGTACTCCGCGTCCTCGCCGACCTTGTGGCCGATCACCCCGGTGCCCAGCGGGGACTGCGGCGAGTACGTCTCGATGTCCGAGCTCGCGTACTCGCGGGAGGCGAGCAGGAACGTCAGCGTGTCGTCCTCGTCGCCGTCGAACGCGATCGTGACGACCATGCCGGGCGCCACCGCGCCGTCCGCCGCGGGCGCCTCGCCCACCTTGGCGTTCTCGAGGAGCTGGGTGAGCTGGCGCACACGGAGCTCCTGCTTGCCCTGCTCCTCCTTGGCCGCGTGGTACCCGCCGTTCTCACGCAGGTCGCCCTCTTCGCGCGCAGCGGCGATCTTCGCGGAGATCTCCGCCCGCGCGGGACCAGTAAGGTGCTCAAGCTCAGCCTTGAGCTTGTTGTACGCCTCCTGGGTCAGCCAGGTGACGTTCTCGCTGGTCTGGGTCACAGGTGCTCCTCGTAGGTACTGGGAATACAAAGCATCGCCCTACCCAGAAGAATGTTCCTTCACGGAAGGGCGAAACCACGAGCCTAACAATTCAGGGGCCCAAGGGGGAGGACATAAGCCACCAGATTCACGTCAATGCAGGTCAGGTGCTACGTATTCCAGGTGATGCCGGTCGGCGTCAGCCGGTGTGGCAGCCCAGCAGCTCGGCCGTGGTCCCCGGAGAGGTCGTACGGAGCGTGACGACCTTGTCGATGCGGGTCCCGTCTCCGTCGAAGCGGAAGTCGGCCCGGCCCACCTCGGCCCCGTCCTCGGCCTGCGAGCGCACGGTGCAGTAGCCCTTGGCGCCGGCGTCCTTGCGGACCTCCAGATGCACCTGCACGGACTCCTTGCCCGGCTCGAAGCTGATCACCTCGGCGCTGATCTCGCTCTTGGCGACGTAGTGGTAGCCGAACCAGCCGACGAGCCCCAGCAGCGCCACCGCCAGGACGGCGCCCACGACCTTGAGCGTACGGTCGGCGCGCTCGTCCGAGGAACGGCCGTATCGGCCCTCGGGCAGTCGCGTGCTCGCCGTACTCATGATCGTCCTCCTGGCAGGGGCCGGGACGCAGGTCCCGGAAGGGGTGCCGGCACCGGGCCCCGGAATTATTCGCCCCCCGATTCGGTCACTATAGAAGCCGCTGATTGCGCCGACGCACACAGGGCGCCGACTTACTGAGGATTGAGTCTTGACTGACCAGTTGCGACTGATGGCCGTTCACGCCCACCCCGACGACGAGTCGAGCAAGGGCGCTGCGACCATGGCGAAGTACGTGTCCGAGGGGGTGGACGTGCTGGTCGTGACCTGCACGGGCGGGGAACGCGGCTCCATCCTCAATCCCAAGCTCCAGGGCGACGCGTACATCGAGGAGCACATCCACGAGGTGCGCAAGAAGGAGATGGACGAGGCCCGGGAGATCCTGGGCGTCAAGCAGGAATGGCTCGGCTTCGTCGACTCGGGCCTGCCCGAGGGCGACCCGCTGCCGCCGCTGCCGGAGGGCTGCTTCGCCCTGGAGGACGTGGACCACGCGGCCGGGGAGCTGGTGCGCAAGATCCGAGCCTTCCGCCCGCAGGTGATCACCACCTACGACGAGAACGGCGGCTACCCGCACCCCGACCACATCATGACCCACAAGATCTCCATGGTGGCGTTCGAGTCGGCCGCGGACACCGAGAAGTACCCGGAGGCGGAGTACGGCCCCGCCTACCAGCCGCAAAAGCTCTACTACAACCAGGGTTTCAACCGCCCGCGCACCGAGGCCCTGCACCAGGCGATGCTCGACCGCGGCCTGGAGTCCCCTTACGGGGACTGGCTCAAGCGCTGGGAGGAGTTCGGCATGAAGCAGCGCACGCTCACCACGCACGTCCCGTGCGCCGACTTCTACGAGATCCGTGACAAGGCGCTGATCGCCCACGCCACGCAGATCGACCCCGACGGCGGCTGGTTCAAGGTGCCGATGGAGATCCAGAAGGAGGTCTGGCCGACGGAGGAGTACGAGCTGGCGAAGGCCCTCGTCGATACCTCCCTCCCCGAGGACGACCTCTTCGCGGGCATCCGCGACAATGCCTGACATGAGCGCAAGCGCAAGCCTGGCAATGACGCACCTCGTCTCCTTCGCCAAGGAGGTCGACGAGGACAAGGTCACCCCCGGCGTCCTCGGCTTCATCGTCTTCGCGGCGATGGCCCTGGCGGTGTGGGCACTGATGAAGTCCATGAGCCGGCACATGAACCGGGTCGACTTCACCCAGGTCCCGGACCCGAAGGCGGAGCAGCCGGAGCAGCCGGAGCAGTCCCCGGCGGACCCGGACCCGGACGCGGACGCGAACGTCGCGGAATCGGAGCCGTCGAGCCAGGGCGCCAAGAAGCAAGGCTGACGCCCCCACCCGGGGACGCCACCCGTCGGTGGCCGCACCGAACGCCGCCGACGGGTGCGTGGCGCGTATCCCGGAGCACGTCGACGGTCGCCCGGCGCGTGCCCCGCGAGCGTCGCCGGCAGGGGGCCGCGCGCGCCGCGGGCCCCACGCCTTCGACTCCATCCGTCGCGTCGCACGCCCCGATGAGTGCCGTCGGCGGCTGCCTCGCGCAGGAGCAGCGCCGCCCGGGAGCGACTCGCCCTCGCGAGGAGCACCCCCGGGCGCACCGGAGCGCGCCCTTCTCGCCTGACGCCGTGGGGGCAGGGCCCATCACTCCCGGGGGCTTTCGCTTTCCGTCCACCCTTTCGCTCTCCGTTCCACCGGCGACCCCTGCCTCGGGCGCATCACGTCGCGTGCATCAAGGAGTCCCGCCCAGAGTGCGTCGCCGTAGCGTGGAGCCCCCC
>NZ_WWIC01000101.1:0-57616 GCF_009872555.1 Streptomyces sp. SID5643 | reverse complement strand
AGGAGGTCGGCATCTCGCAGATGCACGTCTCCCGGCTGCTGGCGCGCACGCTGGCGCAGCTGCGGGAGAAGCTCCTCGTCGAGGAGTGACGGCTACTTCTCCACGTTGCCGGGCCCGCGGATTCCGAGGGCCCGGGTCGTCTCGGGGTTCACCAGCAGGACGAGCGATGCGACGGCCACGACGGCGAGGGCGATCCCGGCCGGAATGGCCATGCTGTCGGCCTGCAACAGGTTGTAGGCCACCGGCAGCGCCATGAGCTGGGTGATGACGGCCGGGCCGCGGCTCCAGCTGCGGCGGCCGAGCAGCCCGCGCGCGGCGAGCAGGGGCAGCAGCGCGAGCACGACCAGCGTGATGCCTCCGGTCACGGCCTGCTGTCGGTCGTCCGGGTGGCCCGTCAGGCCGAGGACGAGGATCCAGACGCCTCCGACGACCAGCGCGAGCCCCTCCAGTGCGGCCAGCAGCGCGGCGTACGTCAGACGCCGGGGGCGGGGGCCGGCGGTTTCCTCGGTGGTGGGGGTCTGCTCACTGCTCACCCCTGAAGAGTAGCCCCCGTCGTACACGCCCCCCGGGGTGCGGTTCACCTCGGTTCTCTTACCTGATCCCTACCTCGGTATGGGCCCGGTACCACCCAGTAGGTACGCTGCCAGTCATGCGTGCACTCCTTGTGGTCAACCCGGCGGCAACCACTACCAGTGCGCGCACACGCGACGTACTGATCCATGCGCTCGCCAGCGAGATGAAGCTGGAGGCGGTCACCACCGAGTACCGCGGGCACGCGCGCGACCTGGGCCGGCAGGCGGCGGACAGCGACGACATCGACCTGGTCGTGGCCCTCGGCGGCGACGGCACGGTCAACGAAGTGGTCAACGGTCTGCTGCACGCCGGCCCCGCCCCGGAGCAGCTGCCCGGCCTCGCCGTGGTCCCGGGTGGCTCCACCAACGTCTTCGCCCGCGCCCTGGGCCTGCCCAACGACGCCGTGGAGGCCACCGGCGCCCTGCTGGACGCCCTGCGCGACGGCAGTGAACGGACCGTCGGTCTCGGACTGACCTCGGGCACGCCGGGCACGGAGGACGAGGCGGTGCCGTCCCGCTGGTTCACCTTCAACGCGGGGCTCGGCTTCGACGCCGGTGTGGTGGGTCGTGTGGAGCAGCACCGCGAGCGCGGCCGGAAATCCACACACGCTCTTTACGTGCGCCAGGTCGTGCGCCAGCTCCTGGGCGAACCCAACCGCCGCAACGGGACGATCACACTGGAGCGGGCCGGCGAGGACCCGGTCACCGATCTGGTGCTGTCCATAGTCTCGAACACCTCGCCCTGGACGTTTCTGGGGAATCGCCCGATCTACGCGGCACCTAAAGCCTCGTTCGATACCGGCCTCGATCTCTTCGGTCTCAGCCGTCTGTCGACCGCGGCTGTTGCCCGGTATGGCACCCAGTTGCTCACTTCGTCCCCCGAGCGTGGACCCCATGGCAAGCACGCCACCTCTCTGCACGACTTGACAGAGTTCACCTTGCATTCGAAGGTCCCCCTCCCCCTCCAGATGGACGGTGACCACCTCGGGCTGCGGACTAGCGTGACGTTCACAGGCGTACGCCGTGCACTGCGTGTGATTGTGTGAGCAGAACTGGCTAAAGTCCTTTCACTCGAACGTTTAGGCCAGGATCCACCCCATGGAAGTACGGCTGTGACCTAGTCGACACCGAAGAATCAAAAAAAACTTTCCAGAAGGGGTTGTATCCGCCGCTGAGGTTTGCGAGTCTCTACGTGGCGATCGGGACGGCCCGCAAGACCGGCCTCCACTGATCACCAGAACCCCTCTCCAACACACAGGACCTTCGTCAGGGAACCTGACGGTCGGCCCTTCACTTGTTGAGGGATTCGTGAAAGCGTTCACATTCACAAGCACCCGTAATATCAAGGAGAGGTAGCAGCCATGGACTGGCGTCACAACGCCGTTTGCCGCGAGGAAGACCCCGAGCTCTTCTTCCCCATCGGCAACACCGGTCCTGCGCTGCTGCAGATCGAGGAAGCCAAGGCCGTCTGCCGTCGCTGCCCGGTGATCGAGCAGTGTCTGCAGTGGGCGCTCGAGTCCGGCCAGGACTCCGGCGTCTGGGGTGGTCTCAGCGAGGACGAGCGCCGCGCCATGAAGCGCCGCGCCGCCCGCAACCGGGCCCGTCAGGCCTCCGCCTGACAACCCACCCCTGCTGACAGCCTGAGCTTGGCGGCGCGTGTGCCTCACGGCATTACTCCGTAGACAGCGCGTACGCATCTCCCGCCCCCGAGCCGCAGCGCGCAGTTCCCCCGATGCGCTTAGTTAAGCAGCAACGAGCTTTAGCCCCGGGCCACTTGGTGGCCCGGGGCTCATTGCTTTTCCGGCTCCCGTTCCGAGGCTGCGGGTTCCGCTACTTCTGCGAGCGCACCGGGATGTCGAGGATCACGCGGGTGCCACGCTCCGGAGCCGGGACCATGTCGAAGGTGCCGCCCAGCTCCCCCTCCACCAGGGTCCGCACGATCTGCAGACCGAGATTGCCGGCGGTGTGCGGATCGAACCCTTCCGGCAGGCCGACCCCGTCGTCCTGGACCGTGACCAGCAGTCGGGCCTCCTTGCTCGTGCCGCCGCGGACCGCCGAGACCTCGACCGTGCCGGTGTCGCCCTCACGGAAACCGTGCTCCAGTGCGTTCTGCAGCACCTCGGTCAGCACCATCGACAGCGGCGTCGCGACCTCGGCGTCCAGAATGCCGAAGCGTCCGGTGCGCCGGCCGGCGACCTTGCCCGGGGAGATCTCCGCGACCATGGCCAGGACACGGTCGGCGATGTCGTCGAACTCCACCCGCTCGTCCAGGTTCTGGGAGAGCGTCTCGTGCACGATCGCAATCGATCCGACGCGCCGCACCGCCTCTTCGAGGGCCTCGCGCCCGCGGTCGGACTCGATGCGCCGGGCCTGGAGACGGAGCAGCGCCGCCACCGTCTGGAGGTTGTTCTTGACGCGGTGGTGGATCTCCCGGATCGTCGCATCCTTGGTGATCAACTCACGCTCTCGCCGACGCAGTTCGGTGACGTCACGGAGCAGGACCAGGGAACCGATGCGGGTGCCCTTCGGTTTGAGCGGGATCGCACGGAACTGGATGACCCCGTCACTGGCCTCGATCTCGAACTCGCGCGGCGCCCAGCCGCTGGCGACCTTGGCGAGCGCCTCGTCCACCGGGCCCCGGGTCGGAGCGAGTTCGGCGGTGGTCTTGCCCAGGTGCTGGCCGACGAGGTCGGAGGCGAGGCCGAGCCGGTGGTAGGCGGACAGGGCGTTCGGGGAGGCGTACTGGACGATGGCGTCGGCGTCGAGCCGGATCAGGCCATCGCCCACCCGGGGCGAGGCGTCCATGTCGAGCTGCTGGTTCGCGAACGGGAAGGCCCCGGCCGCGATCATCTGCGCCAGGTCGGAGGCGCTCTGCAGATAGGTGAGTTCCAGGCGGCTCGGGGTACGCACGGTGAGGAGGTTGGTGTTGCGCGCGATGACGCCCAGGACGCGCCCCTCCCGCCGTACGGGAATCGACTCGACCCGGACGGGGACCTCCTCGCGCCACTCCGGGTCGCCCTCGCGCACGATGCGGCCTTCGTCGAGGGCGGCGTCCAGCATCGGCCGGCGGCCGCGTGGGACGAGGTGGCCCACCATGTCGTCCTGGTACGAGGTCGGGCCGGTGTTGGGGCGCATCTGGGCGACCGAGACGTACCGGGTGCCGTCGCTGGTGGGGACCCACAGGACCAGGTCGGCGAAGGAGAGGTCGGAGAGCAGCTGCCACTCCGAGACCAGCAGGTGCAGCCACTCGAGATCGGAGTCGTCGAGGGCGGTGTGCTGGCGTACGAGTTCGTTCATGGAGGGCACGTGTGCGAGCGTACCCGGGGGTTCGTACGGCCCTGAAACACCCGCGGGCCGCGGCGCCTGAGAGGGACCCTCAACCCTCCCGGCACCGCAGCCCGGAGCAGCATCGGCCGTGGGGTGTGCGGTCCCGGTCGGCCGAGGATGAGGAGCCGGGGCAGTCAGGGCAGAGAGCCTCGGTTCCTCGGTCCGCCTTCCTGTGCGGGGAAGACGGAGGCTGGTGCGCGTTGCACACGCGCTCTCGTTACGCATTGTGGACTAGACCACTTGGACGTGTCCATGCGTTGGAGGCTGTTCGTTGTTGTCATTTCGGCGACGGCGTCGGAGGGACTGTCGCCCAGCAGGCAGCCTAACCCGTGTGGGTTCCTGTGCGGGGCCAGATGGACAGGGCAATTTCCACGACCGCCTCCAGTTCCTCCCGGCTCGCCCCGTCGCGCGCCTGTTGTGACATGCCCTGGATCATCGCTCCGGTGTGCCGGGCCAGGGCGGCGGCGTCGATGGCCGGAGGCAGTACACCGGCGGCGACATCTGCCCTGATGCGGCTCTCGAACGCGGTGACGTTGGCGTTGCGGCGCTCTCGCAGCGACTCCTCCACCTCGGGGGTCGAGCAGTTCGTGGCGGCGTGGACGACGAGGCAGCCGTGCGGGTGGCCGGGTTCCGTGTACGCGGTGGCGGCCTCGCGCAGGGCGCGCTCCACGGCGGCCCGCGCGGTGGGCTCCTCGGCCAGGGCGCGTTCGGTGAAGGATCCGTACCTCGTGCCGTACATGCGGACGACCTCTTCGAAGAGGGACCGCTTGTCACCGAAGGCCGCGTACAGACTGGGGGCTCCGATGTCCATGACGCGGGTGAGGTCGGAGACGGACGTGGCCTCGTAGCCGTGCTCCCAGAAGGCGAGGAGGGCCTTCTCCAGCGCGGTCTCGCGATCGAAGGAGCGGGGGCGGCCGCGGGACTTGGTCCTGGCCCTGCCGCCTCCGGCGGCTTCCGCACTCGCGGCGTCGGGCCCCTTACGGGCCTTCGCGGTTCCGTCGTCGTTCACCATGGTGTGCATTTTATAGCGGGCACTAGAGAAATGGCGGAGGACTGTTGTACGGTCATTTCTGTAGCGACCGCTAGAAAAATGAGGAGGGGCGTCGCCATGGGCGTGCTCACGGGCAGGACGGCACTCGTCACGGGCGCGAGCAGGGGCATCGGGCGGGGAATCGCAGAACGGCTGGGGCGCGACGGCGCCCGGGTCGCGGTGCACTACGGCAGGAACGAGACCGCGGCGAAGGAGACGGTCGCCGCGATCGAAAGGGCCGGGGGCTCGGCGTTCACCCTGGGCGTGGAGCTGGGGGTGCCGGGGGACGCCCGGGCGCTGTGGGAGGAGTTCGACCGGCACGCGGACGGGCTGGACATCCTGGTGAACAACGCGGCGATCGGCAACACGCGTCCGATCCGGGAGCTGGAGGAGCGGGAGTACGACAAGGCCTTCGCCGTGAACGTGAAGGCCCCGTTCTTCATCCTCAAGCACGGTATGACCCGCCTGCGGGACGGCGGCCGGGTCGTCAACATCTCTTCGGGGCTGGCCCGGACGGCGGTGATGCCGGACAACATGGCGTACGCGATGACGAAGGGCGCGCTGGACGTCTTCTCGCGCGACCTGTCCAAGGTGCTGGGGAGCCGGGGCATCACGGTGAACTCGGTGGCCCCGGGGATCATCGACACCGACAACACGGCCGCCCTGCTGCACAGCGGCCCCGACAGCTGGGCAAAGGCCGCGGCGATATCGGCGCTGGGCGGCGTGGGTGAACCCGCCGAGGTAGCCGACGTGGTGGCATTCCTCGTCTCGGACGGGGGGCGGTGGGTGACGGGCAGCTGGGTGGATGTGACGGGGGGTTCGCTCACGTAGCCGCTTGCAGGGCAGCCGTGGCTGTGAGGCCGGTGCTGCCGCGGGGCAGCCTGATGCCGCAGCGACCGTGATGCCCGGGCCCCAGGGCCCCGGTGCCGGGGCGCCCCGCCCGCGGTGGCGCCCACGGTGACGCCCGAGGCTCCCGCGGCTAGCGAGTCTCCGTCACCTTCGCCAGCGCCCGTGGCGCGTCCGGGTCCTGGCCCCGGGCGATGGTGACCTCGTAGGCCAACATCTGGAGCGGGATGATCTCCAGCAGAGGCTGGACCTCCTCGGCCACGCCGTCCGTGGGCAGGACGAAGCCGGCCGATGCCTGTTCGACCTGATGCCCGGGGCCGATGACGACGAGGTCGGCGCCGCGTCCGCGCAACCGGTCCAGAACGGGCTGGAGCGCTTCGCCGCCCTTGCCGTCGGTGACCACGGCGATGACCGGAGAGACGTTGTCGACCATGGCGAGCGGCCCGTGCAGCAGGTCGGCGCCGGAGTAGGAGAGGGCGGGGATGTAGCTGGTCTCCATCAGCTTGAGGGCGGCCTCCTTCGCCGTGGGGTAGCCGTAACCGCGGGACGTGATCACCATGCGCTCGGCGAAGCGGTAACGGGCTGCGAGGGTGCGCACCTCTTCCTGCCGGGCGAGCAACTGCTCGGCGAGACCCGGCAGCACCTGCGCAGGCGCGCCGTCGCCGCCGCGCAGGCCCTCGACGAAGAGGTAGAGAGCGAGAAGGGAGGCGGTGTAGGTCTTGGTCGCGGGAAGCGCCTCCTCCGGCCCGGCCATGATGTCGATGTGGTACTCGGAGACGCCGGCGAGCGGTGAGTCCGGGTTGTTGGTGACGGCCAGCGTGATCGCGCCGGCCTCGCGGGCGGCCCGGGTGGAGGCGACCAGGTCCGGGGAGCCGCCGGACTGGCTGACGGTGACGACGAGGACGTCGGTGAGGTCGGGCCGCGCGCCGTAGGCCGTGGTGGTGGACATCGAGGTGAGTCCGCAGGGCAGGCCGAGCCGGATCTCCAGGAGGTACTTGGCATACAGCGCGGCGTTGTCGGAGGTGCCGCGGGCGGTCAGCAGCACGAAGCGGGGCGCGCGGGCGGCGATCCGCCGGGCGACGTCCTGGATGGCGGGGGCACCCTCCGACAGGATCCGGCGCAGGACGGCGGGCTGTTCTGCCATCTCACGGGCCATGGCCCGGCCCGTGCGGCCGCTGAGGGGGTCCGGTGTGGAGGCGACGGTCATGACGGGGTCCTTCCAGGGCGGGCCGGGCTGCTGCAGACCCCATTCCACTCCCCCGGGCCGGGCAGCGCCCACCAGGGGGTCTCGAACCCGGATCCCGCGCCCTCAGCGCAGCGGCAGGGACATCGCGCCGTGGTCCCCTGCCCCCTCTCCCCTGCCCCCTGCCCCCTGCCCCCTGCCCCCACGATGCGCGAAGCCGTAGGGCCGACCCTGGCCCACCTCCCCCTGACATCCACACAGCGGCCAAGTACACCCCTTGGCGGCCCGGCCGGACACCCGCCCTTCCCGTGCGGAAGCGGTGGTCCTCACCCTGGGAGGGACGGAACCGCTCTGTTAGATTGGTCTAAACCACACGACCCTTCCGGGTCCGGTCCCAGTTGAGCACTCCTCTCAGATCGGCAGGCCAGCGTGGAAGTCGTCATCGTTCCGGACGCCCAGGCCGGCGGCGAACTCATCGCCGAGGCCATGGCCAAGCTGCTCGGCCGCAAGCCCGACGCCCTGCTCGGCGTGGCCACCGGCTCGACGCCGCTGCCCGTGTACGAGGCGCTGGCGGCGAAGGTCCGCTCCGGTGCCGTGGACGTCGGGCGGGCGCGGATCGCGCAGCTCGACGAGTACGTGGGGCTGCCTGCCGATCATCCGGAGTCGTACCGCTCGGTGCTGCGGCGCGAGGTGCTGGAGCCGCTCGGGATCGGGATGGAGCAGTTCACGGGCCCGGACGGCACGGCGGAGGACGTGCAGGGCGCGTGCGAGGCGTACGACAAGGCGCTGACGGATGCCGGGGGTGTGGACCTCCAGCTGCTCGGAATCGGGACGGACGGGCACATAGGGTTCAACGAGCCGTGCTCGTCGCTGGCTTCACGGACGCGGATCAAGACGCTGACCGAGCAGACCCGGATCGACAACGCGCGCTTCTTCGACGGTGACATCGACCAGGTGCCGCATCACGTGATCACGCAGGGCATCGGCACCATCCTGGAGGCCCGGCATCTGGTGCTGCTCGCCACCGGCGAGGGCAAGGCGGACGCGGTCGCGGCGACGGTGGAAGGGCCGATCGCCGCGGTGTGCCCCGCATCCGCGCTCCAGCTCCACCCGCATGCGACCGTCGTCGTGGACGAGGCCGCCGCGTCGAAGCTCAAGCTGGCGGACTACTTCCGGCACACCTACGCCAACAAGCCGGAGTGGCAGGGGATCTGAAGCCCCCGACGGGCCCGGGCAGCGCAGTCGCTCCCTGCTGGCCCGCCCGGGCGCCAGGCACTGGCAGCTCAGGCCCCAAGCTCCCGTACGTCGTCGTCGGCCGGCTCGTCATGGGCGCGCCAGCCCGCCACCCACAGGGGCATCACCCAGTGGACGACGAGGACGGCGATGAGCAGGGGTGCCGCATAGGCCTTCGGGGCGTCTCCGGCGACCCCGCCCGTGATCAGCAGGGCGGCCGCCGCTGCCGCGAGGAGCAGCGTCGTCACGCGGTGGGCCCGGGCCAGGACGCGGCTGCGTTCTGCCGACTGGCGTTCGTCCAGGACGTGTTCGCGCAGTTCCAGCAGGCCCCGGGTGGCGCTGTTGATCACGCCGGTCGCGACCATCCAGGGCAACAGCAGCACCGCCATCACGGCCACGGCCCACAGCGGCTCGCCCTCGGCGAGGAACATGTGGGCCATCAGACCGCCGATGGCCAGGGTGAGGGTGACATGGGCGGCGACGGCCAGGCGGCGGCGTGCCGCCGTGGCGTACCAGGCCGCTGCGCGGCGGTCGTTCATCAACCGCAGCATGCTCCGGTCATAGCGGGTCAGGCGTGTCGTCGTCATGGCTGTTTCCTCCCGTAGACCTCGTCCGTGAGCGGCCGGAACGGTTCGAGGGAGAACAGGGCCTCGACCGGCAGACCGAAGAACTTCGCGATCCTCAGCGCCAGGTCGAGGCTCGGGTTGTACTGCCCTCGCTCGATGTAGCCGATGGTCTGGTAGTGGGCCCCCACTGCCTCGGCCAGGCTCTGGCGCGACACCTTGTGTTCGGCGCGCACCACGGCCAACCTGTTGTGCACCTGCTCGCTCATGTATAAGAAGTACTACATGTGTTCGCAGACTTACAACCAAGTTCATCGAAGAGGGGTTCAGCCGGTTCAGCGGCCGATGGCTCCGGTGATCACCTCAGCCGCCGCCCGGCCGCAGACGCGGGCCGCGCCGTGGGTGGCGATGTGGAGGGCACCGCGTGGGGCCGCCTGCGGGACGCCCATCTCGACGACGACGGTGTCGGGGCGGGCGGCCAGCAGGGCGTCGAGGGCGGAGGCCATCCAGGGGTGGCGGTGTTCGTCCCGGACGACGGCCACGATGCGGCGCGGTCCGGCGGCCTGGAGGGCCGCGCGGCCGGCGCTCTCCCCGGCCTCGCTCTCCGGGCCGTCCCCGGCGGAGAAGCTGCCGGTCACGGTGCCGGGCAGCAGGTGGATGAGCTCGGCGGCGACGCCCCACGGTGTCTCGTCGCCGACGGCGATGTTGGCGACGGGGGTGAGGGCGGCGACGTAGGGCGCTTCGGTGAGGGGCTTGAAGGTCGCGGGGTCTCCGAGGCCGGGCGCGGCGGTCACGGTGAGGGCGCGGCGGGCGGCGTGCAGGCCGATCTCGGTGCCGTGGGTGTCCTCGGCCGGGCGGCCCTTCGTGCCGGTCCAGCGGGCCAGGGCCCGTACCCGGCCGGCGGCCGCGGCGAGGCGTTCCTCCGGGAGTTCGCCCGCGTGCACGGCTCCGACCAGGGCGTCCCGCAGGCGCAGCACGGTCGCGTCGTCGGCGAGGCCGCCGCCCACGCAGATCGCGTCGGCGCCCGCGGCGATGGCGAGGACGCTGCCGCGTTCGATGCCGTAGGTGCCGGCGATGGCGCGCATCTCCATGCCGTCGGTGACGATGAGTCCGTCGTAACCGAGCTCCTCGCGCAGCAGGCCGGTGAGGATGCGGCGGGAGAGGGTGGCCGGGCGCTCGGGGTCGAGGGCCGGGACGAGGATGTGGGCGCTCATGACGGCCCGGGTGCCGGCGGCGATGGCGGCGCGGAAGGGGGCCAGTTCGCGCTCGGCCAGCACCTCGGCGGAGACGTCGATGCGGGGCAGGGCGTGGTGGGAGTCGACGGCCGTGTCGCCGTGGCCCGGGAAGTGCTTGGTGCAGGCAGCGACCCCGGCGGACTGGAGGCCGGTCACATAGGCGGCGGTGTGCCGGGCGGCCAGGCCGGTGTCGGCGCCGAAGGAGCGGACACCGATGACCGGGTTGCGCGGGTCGGAGTTGACGTCGGCGGAGGGGGCCCAGTTGAGGTTGACGCCGCAGGCGGCGAGGCGTCGGCCCAGTTCATGGGCGACCTGCCGGGTCAGCTCGACGTCGTCGACCGCGCCGAGGGCGTGGTTGCCCGGGAAGGAGGAGCCGTTGCGCACCTCCAGGCGGGTCACGTCACCGCCCTCCTCGTCGATGGCGACGAGGACGTCGCCGCGCTCGGCCCGCAGCTGGGCGGTCAGGGCGGCCAACTGGCCGGGGGAGGCGATGTTGCGGCCGAACAGTCCGACGGAGGCGAGGCCCTCACCGAGGCGGCGCAGCAGCCAGTCGGGGGCGGTGGTGCCGGTGAAGCCGGGCTGGAGGACGGTGAGAGCGTCGCGGGTGAGCGTGTCGGTGCCGCTGGCGAGTGTCGTCATCGGGTGAGGTCATCCCTTCACGGCGCCCGCGGTCAGGCCCGCGGCCATCTTGCGCTGGACGAGGAGGAAGAGGGCGACGATCGGCACGGCCATCATCGTGGCTCCGGCCATCATCGGGGCGTATTCGGTGCCGTGCTTGGTGGTGAAGTTGCCGAGCCAGACGGTCGCGGTCTGGTTCTTCTGACTGAGCAGCATCAGGGCGTAGAGGTACTCGTTCCAGGCCTGGATGAAGCCGTAGACCGAGGTGGCGACCATGCCGGGGGCCAGGAGCGGGAAGACGACCCGGAGGAAGGCACCGGTGCGTGAGCAGCCGTCGACCATGGCCGCCTCCTCCAGTTCCTTCGGGATGTTGACGATGAAGCCCCGCAGCGTCCACACGGTGAACGGGAGGATGAACGTCAGGTACGTGATGATGAGGCCGGTCAGCCGGTCGTACTGGCCCAGGTCGTTGAGCAGCAGGAACACCGGGATGATCATGGCGACCAGCGGGACCATCTGGACCGCGAGGATGCCCACGATCACGATCTTGCGGCCTCGGAAGGCGAACCGGGAGATGGCGAGCGCGGCCAGCAGCCCGACCACCATGCCGATGACGACCACCGCCAGCGACACCACCATGCTGCGGCCGACCGGGCCCCAGAAGTCGGCGATGTCCAGCGCCCGGGTGAAGTTGTCGAGGGTGATGCCGGTCGGCAGAAGGCTCGGGTCCGCGTCGATGGCGTCCTTGGCGGGCTTGAACGCGGTGTTGAGCATCCAGTAGAGGGGGAAGCCGGCGGTGACGAAGACGAGGAGGCCGAGGAGGTTCCAGCCCAGCCGCGACTTACGGCGGCCGGCTCCGGCGAGCGTGCTCATTCGACCTCTCCGATCTTCAGCATCTGCCGCATGTAGACGGCGACCACACCGAGCAGCAGCAGGACGGTGATCAGCGCGATGGCCGAACCCTGGGCGTAGTCGTTGACGACGAAGGCCCGGTCGTAGGAGTAGGTGTTGAGGACCTGGAACTCCGGCTCGGGGTGGCCGTTGCGCATGACGAACACCTGGGGGAAGACGCCCATGTCCCAGATGACCGACAGGGTCGTGAGCATCACGATGATCGGCTTGAGGACGGGCAGGGTGACATAGCGGAAGACGCCGCAGGAGCCGGCGCCGTCCAGGCGGGCGGCCTCCTCCAGCTCCTTGGGGACCTGGGTGAGACCGGCGCTGAGCGTGATGACCACGAACGGCACGGCTCCCCAGATCACCAGCAGCATGATCACGGCCAGACCCTCGGGTCCGCTGGCGAACCAGTTGTGGCCGACCATGTCGACACCGGGCAGCTTGCTCAGCAGCGCGTTGAAGACGCCGTAGTCGGAGTCGAAGAGCCACTTGAAGACCGTGGTCGCCACGATCACCGGCATGCCCCAACTGGCCACCAGCACAATGTTGATGAGCACCTTCAGCCAGCCGGAGACCCGCTGGAGCAGCAGGGCGAGGGCCATCCCGATCACCATCGTGAAGACGACGGCACCGGCCGCGAAGACGATCGTGCGCAGGACGACGGCCCAGAACTCGCCGTCGCCCAGCACCTTGGCGAAGTTGTCGAAGCCGACCGACTCGGCCGGCTGGAAGCCCCACAGCTGGGACTGTCCGAACTTCTGGAAGGACAGGGTGACCAGGCGGGCCAGCGGATAGCCCATGACCAGGGCGAGGATCAGCAGGCAGGGCGCGAGCAGCAGCCAGGGGACCGCGGCCCCGCCCGACGTGCGCTGCCCGCGGGGCCGCCGGCTGTCGGGGGGTGGCGGGGGTGCCTGCCGCGGTGGCGGCACCTTGGCAGGGGTGTGGGTGTCTGCGGCACTCATCGCGCGCTCCTCGGCGGTCCCTCAGGTCTTGACGACGGCGGGGCCCCACCGGGTGGGGCCCCGCCCGAAGGTCACTTGGTGTTGATGACCTTGTCGATCGCGGCGTCCGCCTCCTTGGCGGCGGCCTCGACGGACTTCTTGCCGGTGCCGATGCTCTGCAGCATGGTCTGCAGGATCTGGGCCTTCTCGACCTGGCCCCAGCCGGGGGCCATCGGGACGAACCAGTTGGACTCGGCCGCGGTGGCGGGGACGGCCGTCTTCGGGTCGTTCTTGAGCGTGGCGAGGTCCGTCTTGTTGTTGGGCAGGTTGCCCTTGGCCATCAGGCCCTTCTGCCCGGAGGAGCCGGCGAACGCGTTGATCCACTCGGCGGCCAGGGCCTGCGCGTCGGACTTCACCGGCACGGCGAGGTCGGAGCCGCCCAGGAAGACGGGCATGTTCTTGCCGGACGGGCCGGGCATCACGAAGTTCTCGAGGTTGCCCTTGAGCTTGCCGGTCTTGTCGTTCTTCGGGTCCTCGGCGGTGGCGCCCTCCCAGGCGGCGGCGAAGATCATGGAGGACTTGCCCTGGCCGTAGACGATGTAGCGGTCGGACTCGTCCTTGGTCTTGTCGCCGTGCATGTACGAGTCGACGACGTTCTTGAACTCCTTCAGGCCCTTGAGGGACTCGGGCGAGGAGAGGGAGGCCTTCCACTGACCGCCCGACTCGGTGGCGATGGCGCCGCCGGCGTCGTAGACGAAGGACATGGCCGCGTACCAGTCGCGGGTGGGCTGGTACCAGGCGCTGAACTTGTCGCCCTGCTTCTTCTGGATCTTGTCCAGGGCGGCGGTCAGCTCCTTGTACGTCTTCGGAGCCGACTTCACCCCGACCGACGCCGCGACGTCCTTGCGCCAGTTGGCGACGCGGCCGCCGGCGTAGTACGGGACGCCGTAGGTCTTGCCCTCGTAGGTGACCGACGCCTTCAGGCCGTCCAGCCAGGCGTCGGAGTTGTCGAATTTCGCCTGGTCGAGGGGGGCGAAGGCGCCCTTGACCATGTAGCCGAGCATCTCGGTGTTGCCCATCTCGACCACGTCGGGGGCCTTGTCCGTGGCGAGGACGGCGTCGAGCTTGGCGTTCTTGTCGGGCCAGCCGTAGTACTCGTGGTTGATCTTGAGGCCGGGGTGCTTCTTCTGCACCGCGGCGTCGGCGGCCTTCACCAGCTGGGGCCAGTTGTTCTGGGCGTCGACGGTGAGCCAGACGGTCAGCTCCTTGGCGTCCGCGCCCTTGTCGGAACCCCCGTCACCCTCGCCCCCGCACGCCGCGATGGAGACCATCATGCCCGCGACACCGATCGCGGATATCAGCTTGCGCTTCACGCCACCCTCCTCAGGGATCCCACAACCCCCCTGGCTCCCCGCAGTGGGCGTGGGGCCGGGCCTGGACCAATGGTGTAGACCAGTACGCAGAGCTTGGACCGGACCACGAAGCCTGTCAAGGCTCCCGATACAGCCCTGACCAGCCGTTATGCGACCTACATATGCAGGAACCTTTAAGTAAGAAGCCAGCGAAAACCCCGGCCGGCACGGCATACTGCGGGTAGACCACAGGGAATGGTGGACTAGACCAAAAGAGGCGCCGACGGTATACAAGTGGGATCGTGTCGGCAGACCGAGCCGGGAAGGCGGAGCATGAGCACCGACGTCAGCAGTGCGGAGAACGAGAACGGGGTGCCCGTCCGTACCGCGCGCGTGCCCAAGTACTACCGCCTGAAGAAGCACCTGCTCGACATGACGGAGACGCAGGCACCGGGCACGCCCGTCCCGCCCGAGCGCACGCTGGCGGCCGAGTTCGACACCTCGCGCACGACCGTGCGCCAGGCGCTCCAGGAACTGGTCGTCGAAGGCCGGCTGGAGCGCATCCAGGGCAAGGGCACCTTCGTCGCCAAGCCGAAGGTCTCGCAGGCGCTGCAACTGACCTCCTACACCGAGGACATGCGCGCCCAGGGCCTCGAACCGACCTCTCAGCTGCTCGACATCGGCTACATCACGGCCGACGACCGCCTGGCCGGGCTGCTCGACATCACGCCCGGCGGGCGCGTGCTGCGCATCGAGCGGCTGCGCATGGCCAACGGCGAGCCGATGGCCATCGAGACCACCCACCTGAGCGCGAAGCGCTTCCCCGCGCTGCGGCGTTCGCTGGTGAAGTACACGTCCCTCTACACGGCGTTGGCCGAGGTCTACGACGTCCACCTCGCGGAGGCCGAGGAGACCATCGAGACGTCCCTGGCCACCCCGCGCGAGGCCGGCCTGCTCGGCACGGACGTCGGCCTGCCGATGCTGATGCTCTCCCGCCACTCCCTCGACCGGGAGGGCCAGCCGGTGGAGTGGGTGCGGTCGGTCTACCGGGGGGACCGCTACAAGTTCGTGGCCCGCCTGAAGCGGCCCGTCGACTAGCGGCGGCACCCAGCGCTTACGGCGCTGCTGAGGCCGGGTTTCGGTTGGGTACCGCATTGCGGACGAGGGGTTCCGCTGTCGCCGCACCCTGACCTAGATTGCCTGCGCACTACAGGTGATCACCAAGGGGACGGAGCCGCCTGATGTCGCAAGCACCGGAAGTCAGCAGAGGGCCGGTGGTGACGCCCGTGCGCGTCGTCATCGCCGTCTGCCTCATAGCGCCGTTCGTGGCCATGCTGTGGGTCGGCTCCTACGCGAAGACCGACCCGGTCTTCATCGGGATCCCGTTCTTCTACTGGTACCAGATGGCGTGGGTGCTCATCTCCACCGTCCTGACGATGATCGCCTACAAGCTCTGGCAGCGTGACCAGCGCGCCCGCTCGGCCGCGAAGGGCGGTGCGTCGCAGTGAAGGACGGCGTGAACGGCGTCGCGCTCGGCGTCTTCATCTTCTTCTTCCTGGCCGTCACGGTCATGGGCTTCCTGGCCGCGCGCTGGCGCAAGGCCGAGAACGAGCACAGCCTCGACGAATGGGGCCTGGGCGGCCGCTCGTTCGGCACCTGGATCACCTGGTTCCTGCTCGGCGGCGACCTGTACACGGCGTACACCTTCGTCGCCGTGCCGGCGGCGATCTACGCGGCGGGCGCGGCCGGCTTCTTCGCGGTGCCGTACACGATCCTGGTGTACCCGCTGATCTTCACCTTCCTCCCCCGCCTGTGGTCGGTGTCCCACAAGCACGGCTACGTCACGACCTCCGACTTCGTGCGCGGCCGCTTCGGCTCCAAGGGCCTGTCGCTGGCCGTGGCCCTCACCGGCATCCTCGCGACGATGCCGTACATCGCGCTCCAACTGGTCGGCATCCAGGCCGTGCTGGACGTGATGGGCGTCGGCGGCGGAGAGAACACCAACTGGTTCATCAAGGACCTGCCGCTGCTGATCGCGTTCGGCGTGCTGGCGGCGTACACGTACTCGTCGGGTCTGCGGGCCCCCGCGCTCATCGCGTTCGTGAAGGACACGCTGATCTACATCGTCATCGCGGTGGCGATCATCTACATCCCGATCAAGCTGGGCGGCTTCGACGACATCTTCGCCAAGGCCAGTGAGGCGTACAGCCAGACCAACCCGGCGACGGGCGCGCCGCGCGGTGCGCTGACACCGGCGGAGCCGGGCCAGTGGACGTACGCCACGCTGGCGTTGGGCTCCGCGCTGGCCCTCTTCATGTACCCGCACTCGATCACGGCGACGCTGTCCTCGAAGAGCCGTGAGGTGATCCGGCGCAACACCACGATCCTGCCGCTGTACTCGCTGATGCTGGGCCTGCTGGCGCTGCTCGGGTTCATGGCGATCGCGGCCGGCATCAAGGTGCAGAACGGGCAGCTGGCGATCCCTCAGCTGTTCGAGACGATGTTCCCGGACTGGTTCGCGGGCGTGGCGTTCGCGGCGATCGGCATCGGCGCGCTGGTGCCCGCGGCCATCATGTCCATCGCGGCCGCGAACCTCTTCACGCGCAACATCTACAAGGACTTCATCAAGCCGGACGCCACCCCCGCGCAGGAGACCAAGGTCTCCAAGCTGGTGTCGCTGCTGGTGAAGGTGGGTGCCCTGGCCTTCGTCCTCACCATGGACAAGACGGTCGCCATCAACTTCCAGCTGCTGGGCGGCATCTGGATCCTGCAGACCTTCCCGGCCCTGGTCGGCGGCCTGTTCACCCGCTGGTTCCACCGCTGGGCCCTGCTCGCGGGCTGGGCGGTCGGCATGGTCTACGGCACGGTCGCCGCGTACGGCGTGGCCTCCCCGACCCAGAAGCACTTCGGCGGCTCCGCGAAGGAGATCCCGGGTATCGGGGAGATCGGCTACATCGGCCTCACGGCGTTCGTCCTGAACGTGGTGGTGACGGTGGTCCTGACCTTCGTCCTGAGGGCCCTGAAGGCCCCCGACGGCATCGACGAGACCAAGCCGGAGGACTACACGGCGGACGCGGGCGACCCCGGAGTCCAGGTGGAACTCCCGCCTGCGACCGCCGGATCCGCACACTGATCCCAGGGCCCCCGGGCCCTCCACGAACACCCCGCAGCGGGCCGCCGTGACCAAGCGTCACGGCGGCCCGCTGTCACGTAAAGCTGACGCTCTGACACCACCGCGACACAACATCTGGGGGTGCCACCGGAACCCGACACAAGATGTATGCTCATGCTCGCTGCCGCCGCAGGGGAATCCGGTGCGAATCCGGAACTGTCCCGCAACGGTGTACTTGTGCATGTTTCGTGCACAAGCGTCAGTCCGAGGACCTGCCGACAGCGCACCCGGCCACCCGGCCGTGGTGCCCCGACGTCCGGGCCTCGTGGAATGGGCCGGTGGACGCGACGCCGCCTGCGCTCGCGTACTGCCCCCTGCCCTCGACGAGGCCCCCGTGCCGAGCGAGGGAGAGCCCCACGTGACCATCGCGCCAGCCGAACCGGTCTCAGCCAGCGAAGAAGAGCACGACGCCCCCGGTGCCGCGCTGTTGCGGACCCTGACCGAGCTGACCGCCGACCTTCCCGACGCCGAGCCCGGCCGGGTCGCCGCCGCGGCGTTGCGCGGCCGGTCCGCACAGGCGGACGAGAGCGAGTTGCGGGAGCTGGCGACGGAGGCCGCGGCCGGTCTGATCTCCGAGGACCCCGCTTACTCCCGGCTGGCCGCCCGGCTGCTGACCATCGGCATCCGCGAGGAGGCCGCCTCGCAGGGCGTCACGTCCTTCACCGAGTCCGTGGCGGTGGGCCACCGCGAGGGCCTCATCGCCGACCGCACCGCCGAGTTCGTCCGGCTGCACGCGGCCCGGCTCGACGCGCTCGTCGACACCGGCGCCGACGACCGCTTCGGCTACTTCGGCCTGCGCACCCTGCACAGCCGCTATCTGCTGCGTCACCCGCTCACCCGCAAGGTCGTCGAGACGCCCCAGCACTTCATGCTGCGGGTCGCCGCCGGTCTCGCCGAGGACGACACCCGCCGCTCCGTCGACGAAGTCGCCGCGCTCTACGGACTCATGAGCCGCCTCGACTACCTCCCCTCCTCCCCCACCCTCTTCAACTCGGGCACCCGGCACCCGCAGATGTCGTCCTGCTACCTCCTCGACTCCCCGAAGGACGAGCTGGACTCCATCTACGACCGGTACCACCAGGTGGCCCGGCTGTCGAAGCACGCCGGCGGCATCGGGCTCGCGTACTCCCGCATTCGCGCCCGCGGTTCCCTGATCCGCGGCACCAACGGCCACTCCAACGGCATCGTCCCGTTCCTGAAGACCCTCGACGCCTCGGTCGCCGCCGTGAACCAGGGCGGCCGCCGCAAGGGCGCCGCCGCGGTCTACCTGGAGACCTGGCACTCCGACATCGAGGAGTTCCTGGAGCTGCGCGACAACACCGGCGAGGACGCCCGCCGCACGCACAATCTGAACCTGGCGCACTGGGTGCCGGACGAGTTCATGCGCCGCGTGAACACCGACGCGCAGTGGTCGCTGTTCTCCCCCGCGGACGTGCCCGAGCTGGTCGACCTGTGGGGCGAGGAGTTCGACGCCGCGTACCGGGCGGCCGAGGCGAAGGGCCTCGCGAAGAAGACCCTGCCCGCCCGTGAGCTGTACGGCCGCATGATGCGCACCCTCGCGCAGACCGGCAACGGATGGATGACCTTCAAGGACGCCGCCAACCGCACCGCCAACCAGACCGCCGAGCCCGGCCACGTCGTCCACTCCTCCAACCTCTGCACGGAGATCCTGGAGGTCACCAGCGACGGGGAGACCGCGGTCTGCAACCTCGGCTCGGTCAACCTGGGTTCCTTTGTCGACACATCGACCGGTGATCTCGACTGGGAACGGCTGGACGAGACCGTCCGCACGGCCGTGACGTTCCTCGACCGGGTCGTGGACATCAACTTCTACCCGACCGAGCAGGCCGGCCGCTCCAACGCCCGCTGGCGTCCCGTCGGCCTCGGGGCCATGGGCCTCCAGGACGTCTTCTTCAAGCTGCGGCTGCCCTTCGACTCGCCGGAGGCCAAGGCCCTCTCCACCCGTATCGCCGAGCGGATCATGCTCGCGGCGTACGAGGCCTCCGCCGACCTCGCCGAGCGCAACGGGCCGCTTCCCGCCTGGGAGAAGACCCGTACGGCCAGGGGCGTGCTGCACCCCGACCACTACGACGTGGAGCTGACCTGGCCGGAGCGCTGGGCGGCCCTGCGCGAGCGCGTCGCCACGACCGGCATGCGCAACTCCCTGCTGCTCGCCATCGCCCCCACCGCCACGATCGCCTCCATCGCGGGCGTGTACGAGTGCATCGAGCCGCAGGTGTCCAACCTGTTCAAGCGCGAGACGCTGTCGGGCGAGTTCCTCCAGGTCAACTCCTACCTGGTGGACGAGCTGAAGCGGCTGGGCGTGTGGGACGCCCGCACCCGGGAGGCCCTGCGCGAGGCCAGCGGCTCGGTGCAGGACTTCGCCTGGATCCCCGAGGACGTGCGCGCCCTGTACCGCACGGCGTGGGAGATCCCGCAGCGCGGCCTGATCGACATGGCGGCGGCCAGGACTCCGTTCCTGGACCAGTCGCAGTCCCTGAACCTGTTCCTGGAGACGCCCACCATCGGCAAGCTCTCCTCGATGTACGCCTACGCCTGGAAGTCCGGGCTGAAGACGACGTACTACCTGCGCTCGCGCCCGGCGACCCGCATCGCCCGCGCCGCGAAGGCCCAGGCCACCGTCCCCGCGCAGACCGCCCCCGACCCCGAAGCGGTCGCCTGTTCCCTGGAAAACCCCGAGTCCTGCGAGGCCTGCCAGTAATGAGCACCCAGAACCTTCTCGACCCCGGCTTCGAACTCACCCTGCGCCCCATGCGCTACCCGGACTTCTACGAGCGCTACCGGGACGCCATCAAGAACACCTGGACCGTGGAGGAGGTCGACCTCCACTCGGACGTCGCCGACCTGGCCAAGCTGTCACCGGCGGAGCAGCACCTCATCGGCCGGCTGGTCGCGTTCTTCGCGACGGGCGACTCGATCGTCGCGAACAACCTGGTGCTGACGCTGTACAAGCACATCAACTCCCCCGAGGCGCGGCTCTACCTGAGCCGCCAGCTCTTCGAGGAGGCCGTGCACGTCCAGTTCTACCTGACGCTGCTCGACACCTATCTGCCCGACCCGGAGGACCGCGCGGCGGCCTTCGCGGCCGTGGAGAACATCCCGTCCATTCGCGAGAAGGCCGGGTTCTGCTTCAAGTGGATCAACGAGGTCGAGAAGCTGGAGCGCCTGGAGTCCCAGGCGGACCGGCGTCGCTTCCTGCTCAACCTGATCTGCTTCGCGGCGTGCATCGAGGGCCTGTTCTTCTACGGCGCCTTCGCGTACGTCTACTGGTTCCGCAGCCGGGGCCTGCTGCACGGCCTGGCCACCGGCACCAACTGGGTGTTCCGCGACGAGACGATGCACATGTCGTTCGCCTTCGACGTGGTCGACACCGTCCGCAAGGAGGAGCCCGAGCTGTTCGACGACCGGCTCCGGCAGGAGGTGACGGACATGCTCCGGGAGGCCGTCGAGGCCGAGTTGCAGTTCGCGCGCGACCTGTGCGGGGACGGCCTGCCGGGCATGAACACCGAGTCGATGCGGCAGTACCTGGAGTGCGTCGCCGATCAGCGGCTCACCCGCCTCGGCTTCGCTCCGGTCTACGGCTCCGAGAACCCCTTCTCCTTCATGGAGCTCCAGGGGGTTCAGGAGCTGACCAACTTCTTCGAGCGGCGGCCCTCCGCGTACCAGGTGGCGGTGGAGGGCACCGTCGACCTGGACGAGGACTTCTGAGCCGGTACGCCTTCCCTGGCCTCCTGAGCCTCCCTGATCCGACGGTCGATGCGCCGCTCGCGCACCAGGCCGATCACGGACGGGAGGATCAGGAGGACCAGGATCCCCAGCGTGGCGGTCATTCCGATGAGTGCTTCGATCTGGTTCGTGTTCATGGACACCACTGTCGCGCCGATGGCTCCTTACCGTCAGTGGCAGGACTGCCGTAGACCCTCGAATTACTGCCAACGGCGGGGCACACTGGAGGCATGCTGCAGAACGTGGCCGTCGCCCTGCTCGACGGCGTGAACCCCTTCGAACTGGGTGTGGTGTGCGAGGTCTTCGGCACCGACCGGAGCGACGAGGGCCTGCCGGTCTACGACTTCGCCGTCGCCTCGGCCGAGGGCCCGGTGCTGCGCATGAACTCGGGCTTCTCGCTCCAGGCCGAGCACGGCCTGGAGCGGCTGGAGACGGCCGACCTGATCGCCGTACCGGCCGGCCACACCTACGCGTCCCGGGATTTTCCCCCGGAGCTGCTGGACTCCCTGCGCCGCGCGGTCGACCGCGGCGCCCGGGTGCTGAGCGTGTGCTCCGGCGTCTTCGTGCTGGCCGCGGCCGGGCTGCTGGACGGCCGCCGCTGCGCCACGCACTGGAAGCACGCCAAGGACCTCGCCCGGCAGTACCCGCGTGTGATCGTCGAGCCGGACGTGCTCTACGTCGACGAGGACCCGGTGATCACCTCCGCCGGCACGGCCGCCGGCATCGACGCCTGCCTGCACCTGGTGCGCAAGGAGCAGGGCTCCGAGGTCGCCAACAAGATCGCCCGGCGCATGGTGGTGCCGCCGCACCGCGACGGCGGCCAGGCCCAGTACATCGAGCGCCCGCTCCCCCACCCCGAGGGCGACACGATCGGCGACGTGCTGGCGTGGATGGAGCGCCATCTCGACGAGGAGGTCACCGTCGAGCAGCTCGCCGCCCACGCCCACATGTCCCCGCGCACCTTCGCCCGCCGCTTCCAGCAGGAGACCGGGACCACTCCCTACCGCTGGGTCCTGCGCCAGCGCGTACTGCTGGCCCAGCGGCTGCTGGAGGCGACGGACGAGACGATGGACGCGATCGCCGGCCGAACGGGATTCGGCAACGCGGCCACGCTGCGCCACCACTTCGTCCGGGCGATCGGAACCACGCCGAACTCCTACCGGCGGACGTTCAGAGGCCCCGAAGCGGCCTGAAGCCCCCCTCCGTCACCTCGGCACCGGCCGCACCCGCAGGTCGTGCGGCCGGAGCGTGATGCCGACGCGGGTGGCGTCCTTGGAGCCCGGGACCTGCTCGAACCGGTACCTGGTGGCCAGGGCCGCCGTGACCAGCGTCAGCTGGGCCATCGAGAAGTGATCGCTCGGGCACTTGCGGTTGCCCACGCTGAACGGACTCATGGCGTGCTTCGGGATGTCCTTGACCCGGTCCGGAAGCCAGCGGTCAGGGTCGAACTCCAGGTGTCGCTCGTACGACTTCGGATCGCGCTGGATCGCGTACGGGCTGTAGATGATGTCCGCCCCGGACGGAATACGGTATCCACCGAGTTCCGTGTCCCGTACCGCCCGGCGCGTCAGAATCCAGACGGCGGGACTCAAACGCATGGACTCGACGACGACATTGTTGGTGTGCCTGAGTCCTCGGACGTCTGCGAATGCCACCGGCCTCCCACCGGTGACCGCTTGCACTTCGTCGTGCACCCGGTCGGCGTGTTCGGGGTGCTCCGCGAGCATATGCAAGAGCCACATGATCGTGGAGGCGATGGTCTCGCTGCCGGGGGTGAGGATGGCGACGACCTGATCGTGGATCTCTTGTTCCCCGATCGGCTCTCCATTCTCGTCCGTCGCCTCCAGCAATGCCGTCAGCAAATCGTCCGGCTTTTGACCGGATGCCCGGCGCTCGGCGACGATCTCGTCGACGAGGAGATGCAAATCGGCCAATGCCCGGTTGAATTCACGGTTCGCCGGGAGCGGCAGGTTGTAGAGCGGTCCGAGCGGGACCACCATCCGCCGGTACATCCCCCGGAAGACGGTGGCGAGGGCGACGCACAGCCGTTCCGCCCGCTCGTCCATGTAGTCGCCGCGCAGCAGGCAGCGGGCCGCGATGCGCACGGCCACCCGGAAGGACTCCGAGGTGCAGTCGATCGTCTCGCCGGGCTTCCAGCGCTCGGCCAGCGCGTGGGCCTCCTCCTCCATGATCGGGCCGTAGGCGGGGATGGCGTCGAGCCGGAAGGCGGGCTGGATGGTGCGCCGCTGGCGCCGGTGGCGCGGGCCGTTCGCGGTGGCCACGCCCTCCTTGCCGAGCAGGCCCTCCAGGGACTCCCACAGCGGCCCGGCGATGATGAAGTCGTTGCTCAGCGCCAGGGCGCCGGTCAGGGCCGGGGTGGTGACCGCGTACACCGTCTTCGGCCCGAGCTTCAGCCGCACGACGTCGCCGTGGTCGCGCAGCCGTGCCATGAACGCCAGGGGGTCGCGCGCGAGCTTCCAGCCGTGCCCGAGGACGGGGACCCCGCCCCCCGCCCGGGGCGGCTCCCTCAGCTCCACGGCCGGCGGGGTTTCGGGCTTCACGGACTCGACGGTCATTTCTCACCTGCCGCTTCGTTGTTGACGTACGGGGGCGTGGACCGGTCGTCCCAGCTGTCGACCATGTAACGGCCGGACTCGTGGTGGAACCAGTACACGGAACTGAACCAGTTCCGCATATTGCTCAGGCAGGCCCGCACGGCGGTGCTGAGTTCCTTTCCGCGCACGGAGCCGTCGGCGAGATCCTCGGCGAACCGCAAGGCATCCCGCTCGACCTGGAGGAAATCGGTGATGCATTCCTCGACACGACGCCGGACTTCCGCGACCGCCTGTTCCAGAGTCAGCCCCTCATGGGTGATGAGACTGATTCCGAGATTGTGCACCTCGTCGCCCGCCAGTTCTTTCGGGAGCGAGCACAGATCGTTGTACCAGGCGGCGAATTCCTGACTCAGCAGCGCCGCCCGCCGAAATGCCGGATGTTTCCGCACGGTGTCGGGGAGTTCGCATCCGGCGGTCGGCTCCAGCAGGTCCGTCCATATCCAGTGCGCGAAGGTGAGCCGACGCAGCCGGAGGTACTCCTCGACCGTCGGGACGATTCCCTCGGTGCGATTGTGGAACTCCTGGTCGTACGCGTCGATCACCGCGTGGAAGTGCCGGGCGAACCGGAGGTTCCACGTCTGGGGCAGGAACGCGTACAGCCGCAGCACGCTGTCCGCGAACCCGGCGACCAGTGGGTCCTCGTGGTGCAGGTGCTCCCCGGGTGAGTCGAGGGCCGAGTGCAGCCGGTCCCGCAGCAGTCGCCAGGCGACCGGACGGCCGTGCACGATGTCGCGGTCGTGCCGGTCGTCCCAGACGAAGAACCACGCGCTGTAGTCGGCTATCGCTTGCAGGACCTCGTCGGACGCGCCGAGGTAGTACCCGGCCATGAGGTCGGTGTAGCAAAGTCCGTCGGCATATTCCTCCACCTTGTCCGCCGACATGAGCTGCTTTTCGAGCAGCCAGGCCCGGGTCTTCTCCTGGCACTTCGGCCAATACGGGTGGAGTCGCCGGGGAAACGCCGCCTCGATCACCGGGAGAGAGAGCGACGGTGGAACTGCGATCGTGACCGGTGCCGTTGTGGTGCCGTGTGACAAAGCATGCACGAACTAACCCCTCTCAGCCGCCAGCTGGCGCGGGCGCCCCTCCCTTCGTGCCGGGCGTGCGCCGTTGCATACCCCGCTCATCCCATTCAGCACTACAACTGACCGTTCTGGGAACGCATTTGCTTCATTCACCACCCCACAGTGCCGGGAATCTCCCGTTGTGTGACTTCCGATGGATCGCCAGGCGAGCAGAAGCGATCGAACGTGCGACGGACAGGCGAACGGCACAGAGGAACGGCGCCTGTTCAGGGTGGTGAACCCGAACAGACGCCGTGCACCCGGTGCGGCTGAGGTCTCAGTCGTTGGCCACCACGGGGTAGCGGGGCTCGTTCTCGGCCATCTGCCGCAGCGCGTCCTTGCGCTCACGCTTGGAGAGCCGGTCGATGTAGAGGTACCCGTAGAGGTGGTCGGTCTCGTGCTGCAAACACCGTGCGAAGTACCCGGTGCCGCGTACCCGGATCGGGTTGCCCTTCTCGTCCTGCCCGGTC
The DNA here is from genome assembly GCF_009872555.1 of Streptomyces sp. SID5643. Taxonomy (NCBI): domain Bacteria; kingdom Bacillati; phylum Actinomycetota; class Actinomycetes; order Kitasatosporales; family Streptomycetaceae; genus Streptomyces; species Streptomyces sp. SID5643. The sequence continues at coordinate 32,754 of NZ_WWIC01000101.1, read as the reverse complement.
ACCTCGGCGTAGTCCGGCCGGGCGAGCGGCGCGTACGCGGTGGGCACCGACAGGCAGCCCTCGTTGCTGTCGTCCAGGCGGCGCTGCTCGGCGGGCAGTTCCACGAGCCTGGGGTTGCAGACGACGCCGGTGTGCCGGACGCCCTCGTCGTCCGGGCAGTCGTAGACGAAGACCTTCGCGTCGACGCCGATCTGGTTGGCGGCCAGGCCCACGCCCTCGGCGGTGCGCTGGCTGGCGAACATGTCGGCGACGAGCTGCTGGAACTCGTCGCCGAAGTCGGTGACGTCCTTGCACTCCTTGTGCAGCACCGGGTTCCCGACCACCGTGATCGGCCGCGAAGTCCCCCGATCCCGCCAGGCCGCCTCGCGCTCCTCGCAGTCCTCCGTGTCGATCACGTACCCCTCGTCATCGACGGGGAGCACGCCCGCGTGCTGCTGATCGGTGTCCTGCTGACCCATGACGTTACGTACGCCTTCCTGAAACTGACCGGGCTGAGATGCGATACAGATTACGCCGGTGTCGGACGCCCCATTTTTCTTGGCCTCGCGGGGAACAGCGCGATCAGCCGCCAGGCGCCGCACCCGGGGGACGACCTAGCAGACCTCTTCCAGATCCCGCCAGTCCCGGGAATCCGGACTGTCGGCAACCCACCCGTCCAGCAACCCCCGAACCAGCGAAGCCGGCGCAGCCAGCCCGCACTCCCGCTCCGGCACCCACAGCTGCCCGTCCGTCCGGTGCCCCAGCGGCCCGGGGTGCCCCGGCTCACTGTGATCGTGCGGATCGAGATGCTCCCCGTCGCCCTCGTCCGACGGCATCCGCGACTCCGAGCACATCCGGCACAGCAACCGCACCGACGAGGACCAGTCCTCCGCGGCGAACCCGGCGTCGGCCGCCAGTTGCTCCAGCGCGTCCCGGTCCGCCTCCGTCGCCGCCTCCAGCAGCACCACCCAGGTCGGCACGGGCGACGGCGCCCACAGCTCGATCTCGTCGAACACCGGGTACGTGTGCCCGGCGGCCGTCGTCCGCTCCCCGTGCGGCACTCCGTCGTGCAGCACGACCTCGCCCCAGCGCCGCCCCGACGACGGCAGCGGGATGGACAGCACCTCGATCCGCGCGGGATCCAGCCGCCGTCCCCACACGACCTCGGCCTCCCCCTCCGGGGACAGCCGTACGGCCGCGCTGCCGAGGTCCATGCCGAGGGGCTCACCGGAGTCGTTGGCCGCCCCCGGCACCCGCAGCCCGTAGGCCTGCCAGGCACGCCGGGCCAGCGGCCAGTCCTGGAGCGCGGTCGCGGCGATGCCGACGTTCCACCAGTCGGGCGCGCCGGTGTCCCGGTCGAGCAGTGCCACGGCCCTGAGTCCGGCCGCCCTCGCCTGCTCCCAGTCGTGCCGGAACTTGTGCAGCAGCGCGAGGTTGAACCAGGACTCGGAAAGCCAGGGCTCCAGATCGGCGGCACGTGTCAGCAGGGCGCCCGCGTCCTCGTAACGGCCGTCGCCGATGAGGGTGAACGCCCGGTCTGTGGCCTGCCGCCAGGAGGCGGAGGGCCGGTGCCGTCCCTTGCCGAAGATCCTCACGATTCCCGCCTGCCAGTTCCGTGCGGTGGGCTGGCCGTAGCTGTGTTTCGAGCCCCCGGACACCTTCTCCTTCGCATCCAACCACGTGCGGCCTCAAGGGCGCTCATTACCCATGGGTTACCCAGCCACGGGCAGGGTCAGACTGCTCCTTGCCAGTACGCGGGCCAGTGATTCCACCACCTCCGGGGCGTACGTCCCGGCGGTGGCGAGCCGGAGTTCCTCCAGCGCCGTCAGAGGCCCGCCGGGCCCTCCTTCCCGGGACTTCTCCTCGTACGCGTTCACGGCCCGGACGATTCGCGCGGCGAGCGGCTGCTCGGCGTAGGGGTCGGCCTGCCGCTCCACGACGACGGCCACCGCCTCGTCGACGCCCGTCTGCCGGACGACGGCTCCGCCGAGCAGGGCGATCCGCCGCTGCTCCGCTGCGGGCAGCGCGGCCGTGGCGCCCGCCGGCACCGGGTCGACGAGGCTCAGCTGGCCGATGTCGTGCATGAGCGCGGCGTACTCCAGCACGGCCAGCTCGGGCTCGGTCAGCCCCAGGTCACGCCCGACCGCCTGGCTGACCGCGGCGACCCGCCGGGCGTGCCCGCAGGGGGTGTAGCCGGCGACCTCCGTGGCCCGGGCGAGGGAGGCGATGGTCTGCCGGTACGTCGCCCGGACAGCGGCATAACGGCGGAACGACATCTGGGCGAGCAGCAGCGGCACGGAGAAGACCGGCAGCGCCCACAGGCCCACGACGGCCACCGCCAGCGCCATCACCGCGCCCGTCGCGATCACGGCGGACCCGATGCCGAACACGGCGCGCAGCTCGTCCCGCAGCACCGGCCCGAAGGGCCAGCCGGTGCGGGAGTGGGCCAGCGCGGCGGCGAGTACCGCATCGCACAGCGCGGTGAGCGACAGCAGCGCGAGCAGCAGCAGCGCGTAGGCGGGACCGCCCCAGTCGTCGAACATGCCCCGGTTGTACGGGGGCTGGAAGCACACGGCGACGAACCCGACGGTGAGCACGCGGCGCGCCAGGTGGTCGAGGGTGGGCCCCTGCCCGCGGGCGACGTGCGGGACGCTGCCGAGCAGCGAGGCGGCCAGCACCACGGCGACGACCTGGGCGGGACCGTGGTGGGTGGCCCGTCCGCCGGCCTCGCCGAGCAGGGCGTAGGAGAGGGCCGCGGCGGCCCCGAGCGGGGCGGGCTCCCGGATCTGCGCGCCGTTGCTCCGGGTGAGCTCGCCGACGGCGACGAGAACGCCGAAGGCGAGGGCGACCCGGCGTTCCTCCAGGCCCGCGTAGAGGGTGACGGCGAGGGAACCGGCGGCGAGCAGGGCGGCGCAGGCGTGGACGAGGGTGAGGAGCGGTGGCGGCCGGTGGGCGCTCATCGGTGTGCTCCGTGGCGGCTGGACAGGCGTGTGCCGGGCGGGGGCACCCGGGCCGGGTGGGTCTCCTCGTCGTCGGCGGTCACCGCGGGGTGCCACCCCGTCCGACCGACGGCCTCGACGAGCGCCGCGACCATCACCGGGTCGAAGTGGCTGCCCGCGCACCGCTCCAGCTCCGCCAGGGCCACGGCGACGGGCCGGGCCCGGCTGTAGCTGCGGGTGGAGGTCATGGCGTCGAAGGCGTCCGCGACCGCCACGACCCGTGCGGACTCCGGGATCTGACGGCCCACCAGCCCGTACGGGTAGCCGCTGCCGTCCAGCCTCTCGTGGTGGTGCAGCACGGCGGCCCGGGCCTCGCCGAGGAAGCCGATGCCGCGCACCATCTCGTGCCCGTACTCGGGGTGCAGCTCGATGACCCGCCGCTCCTCGGGCGTCAGCGGCCCGTCCTTCCTGAGCAGCCGGGTGGGCACGCCCAGCTTGCCCACATCGTGCAGGATGCCGGCGAAGCGGAGCACCTCCACGCGCTCGTCGGCCATGCCCAGCTCACGGGCGATCATCATGGAGGCCTGCCCGACGCGCTCGCTGTGCCCGCGGGTGTACCCGTCCTTGATGTCGACGGCCTGGACGAGCGCCCGGATGGTCGCCTGATGGGCGGCGCGTTCCCGGTGGTACTGGGCGAACGCCCACCACGAGACGCACATGGGCAGCAGCACGAGCAGGGCGGCGACCGGGCCGTAGGGGCTGCGCCACAGGACGGCCATCATCAGGCCGGCGAGGCCGTGCACGGCGATCGGCGCGAGCGAGCGCGCCACCAGACCCCGCCAGGCCCGCCGCACCGGCACCCGCTCCGCCATAGCCAGGATGCCGCCGTCGAGGAGGGCGAGGACCAGGCAGAACGCGAGCACGGCCGCCCCCGCCGGACCGAGCGCATAGGGGACGTCGCCCGCGGCGACCGCGTCCCGCCCGCCGAGCAGCCGGTGCACCGTGGCGGCGGCCCACACGCCGAGGACGAGCTGGGCGGCCCGCCAGCTGCGCCGCAGCGCCACGGGCCGCCGGCCGACCTGCGAGAGCAGCGCGCCGGGCACGACCACCAGCGCCGCGGCGGGCGCCGGCAGCAGGAAGGCACCGGCGAGCAGCACGGGGTAGAAGGTCCCGGCCGGGTGGGAGATCCCGACGAACCGGGACCGGGCGACGCGCTCGCAGCCGGCGTACAGCGCGGCGAGCAGCGCGACAGCCCGCCAGGGCGTCACGACGCCCGGCGGCGGCAGCAGGCAGAGCAGCGCGGCGATGGCGACACAGGCGATGTAGACACGTGCCCGTGCCGGTACCGCTTCCATGAGCCCCTCCCCGGCCACGTCCGTCAGGCCCGGAGCCTAGGACGGCGGCAGGGGGGTCCGCGGGTCGGTAACCCGCGGATTAGCACGTTCGAGTGACGCGTTCGAGGGCGACTACCCCTTCAGAGGGTGGGGTAGTTGAAAAGCGCAGGAGTGTCAGGACTCCCGGGGCGTGGCGGGCGAGGCCGTGACGTCCTGATCGGGGACGGCCTGGCCGGAGCGGATCAGCTCGATCCGCCCCATGACCTTGTCCCGCAGGTCGCCCGGCACGTCGTCGTGCCCGCAGCAGCGCTTGACGAGCTTCTTCACGGCCTGCTCGAGCCCGTACTTCTCGAGGCAGGGCGAGCACTCCTCGAAGTGGTGCTCGAACTTCACGCAGTCCGAGTCCGGCATCTCACGGTCGAGGAACTCGTAGAGATGATCGAGGATTTCGCTGCAATCCGTCTCGTGCGGCTCTCCGCAGCTCATGACCCCGAGCCTTTCGCTTCGTTCGACTCTCCGGCACCGGCCGGGACCATCCCGCGGTCACGGGCGTAGTCCTCCAGCATGCCGCGCAGCTGACGGCGTCCCCGGTGCAGCCGGGACATCACCGTACCGATGGGTGTCCCCATGATGTCGGCGATCTCCTTGTAGGCAAACCCTTCGACGTCCGCGAGGTAGACCGCGATGCGGAACTCCTCGGGGATCGCCTGGAGCGCCTCCTTCACGTCCGAGTCGGGCAGGTGGTCGAGCGCCTGCGACTCCGCGGAGCGCAAGCCCGTCGACATGTGCGACTCGGCGCGGGCGAGCTGCCAGTCCTCGATCTCCTCGGCCGCGGAGCGCTGAGGTTCGCGCTGCTTCTTGCGGTACGAGTTGATGAAGGTGTTGGTGAGGATCCGGTACAGCCACGCCTTGAGGTTGGTGCCCTCGCGGAACTGGTGGAAGGACGCGTACGCCTTGGCGTACGTCTCCTGCACCAGGTCCTCGGCGTCGGCCGGGTTGCGCGTCATGCGCAGTGCGGCCGAGTACATCTGGTCGAGGAACTCCAGCGCGTCCCGCTCGAAGCGCGCGCTGCGCTCCGCGGCCGTCTCCGCGCCCGTGCCGCCCTGGCCCTCGGGCTGCTCCGCCTGGCCGTTGTCGGTCCCTGCGTCGGTCCCAGTGACCGGACCCACCTCCTCGAATGCTCTCGTGAGACCGAGGCCGGTCTCACCCGAATCGGAGGATAGACGACGATCCGGTCCGCCCGCCGCCCGAATAGGGGCGGTCTTGCCCGCGTGCAGCACCGTCCAGTCCAGGTCGGCGCGGCTGCTGCGGGTCGGGCAGATGGTCGAACCCATGCGGCGGACTCCCTCTCCTACGACGTCGGTGCTGGTCTCCAGCACGTACGTCCCGCACAACAGTGCTCGCCGCCCCGGCATTCCCGGAGCTTTACCCGAGTGACCCGGTCCACTCCACGACCGCGTCCGTGATGAGGGACACGGCCGCGTCCTGCGAGATCTCCGCACGTTTCGGCACGGCGAAGCCGTGATCCCCGTACGGGACCTCCACGAGCTCGAACGGCCCGTCGGGGAATTCCACCGGCTTCCCGAACGGATCGTTGCCGCCCTGGACGACCAGGGTGGGCACCCCGGCGCCCAGCAGCTCCTCGGCGCGGGACTTCTCCGGCTTGCCCGGCGGGTGCAGCGGGAAGCCGAGCGCGAGCACCGCGTGGGCGCCCAGCTCGGCGGCGGTACGGCAGGCGACCCGGGCCCCGGCGCTGCGCCCGCCGGAGATCACCGGCAGACCCGGCTTCGCCAGGGCGGGCCAGATGCCGCGCCAGCCTGCGTCCAGGGTCTTCGGCGCGGGCGCCAGCTTCTTCCCGGCCACCCGCCAGGGCTGTTCCACCCGGGCGACGGCCACGCCGTGGGCGGGCAGGACCTCGGCCAGCGCCACCAGGTCACGGGCCTCGATGCCACCGCCCGCGCCGTGGCCGACGGCGAGCACCAGCCGGGCCTTCTTCGCGCCGTGCCAGGTGATGCGGGCGGTCCCGGCGTCGGTCTCGACGGTCTCGGTGGCGGTGCCGGCGGTCTTCGTCACATGCGTCACGTCAGAAGAGTGTGCCCTCTTCGGGCCCTTCCAGCTCTTTGAGCAGCTCCGGCCCGTTGTTGCGGACGTTGCTGACGGCCGTGGCGACCGGGTAGGCCCGCATCAGCCCGGCGGGCGGCGGGGCGAGCAGCTCGCGCAGGCCGTCGGGGTCCGTGCGGGAGGGGTCCAGCCAGGCGTCCCAGCGGTCCGGCGTCAGCATCAGCGGCATCCGGGGGTGGATCTCGGCGAGCGCCCGCGGTCCGTCGGCCGGGGAGACCGCGAGCGGGCCCGTCTCCGCCTCCGTGGTGATGACCGAGCACGTCACCCACCAGGCCTGCGGGTGGTCGTCGGGCAGCGTCTTGTCCCGCCAGAACTCGTACAGCCCGGCCATGGCGAAGACCGACCCGTCGGCCGGGGTCACGAAGTACGGCTGCTTGCGGGGCCGCTTCTTCTTGCCCTCGACCTCCAGCTCGCGCTCCTGGGTGCCGGTGACCCACTCGTAGTAGCCGTCGGCGGGCAGGATGCAGCGCCGGGAGGTGAAGGCACGACGGTAGGACGGCTTCTCGTGGACGGTCTCCGCGCGGGCGTTGATCATCCGGGCGCCGCCCTCGGGGGTCTTCGACCAGGACGGGACGAGCCCCCACTTCAGGGTGCGCAGCTGCCGAACCGGCCGCGGGTCGTCGGCGTCTTTCAGGGGGCGGTCCAGGACGGCGTAGACCTCTTTGGTGGGCGCCACGTTGTAGTCCGGCGCGAGGGTCTCCTCGGGCTCCCACTTCTCGATCTCAAAGATTCCTGCGAGATCCTCTGGCCTACGACTCGCTGAATACCGTCCGCACATACGTGCCACACTGCCAGATTCCATCCGACCGCAGGGAGCCAACGCCTTACATGGACAGCACCGCAACCGCCTCGCTCGCCTCCCTCTGGGACGAGGTGTCCGGCACGCAGCCCGATCCCGACCTGTGGGTGGTGATCGCGGCCCTCGCCGCCGCGGTCGCCGTGGTGGTCCCGCACGGCCTGTGGCGCATCTCCCGCAACGCCATCACCATCGCCCACGAGGGCGGCCATGGTCTCGTGGCGCTGCTCACCGGCCGCACTCTCACGGGCATACGCCTGCACTCGGACACCAGCGGCCTGACCGTCAGCCGCGGCAAGCCGCACGGCATCGGCATGATCCTCACCGCGGCCGCGGGGTACACGGCCCCGCCCCTGCTGGGCCTCGGCGGGGCCTCGCTGCTGGGCTCCGGCCGGATCACGCTCCTGCTGTGGCTGGCCACGGCCCTGCTCCTCGCCATGCTCGTGATGATCCGCAACGCCTACGGCGCCCTGACCATGCTCGTCACCGGCGGCCTGTTCGTGCTCGTGTCCTGGCTGGCCGGCCCTCAGGTCCAGGCGGCGTTCGCGTACGCGGTGGTGTGGTTCCTGCTGATCGGCGGAGTCCGCCCGGCCTTCGAACTCCAGGCGAAGCGGGCCCGGGGCGGGGCCGGGGACTCGGACGCCGACCAGCTGTCGCGACTGACGCACGTGCCGGCGGGCCTGTGGTTCTTCCTGTTCCACGCGGTGTCGCTGTGCTCGCTGATCGGCGGGGGACGCTGGCTGCTGGAGATGTGACGCCCGGCCCGGGCGGGCGTGTCGCCGCCGCGCAGCGCGGCTCCACCACGCGGGTGCGACCGGCCCCACGGCGCCGCACCCGGACGACGGCCTGCTTATAAAGTGGGGCCATGGCCCCGAACACCCCAGACACCGCCCTCTGGCCCGCCCCGCACGCGAGCGGAGCCGTCGACGCGACGGTCCACGTGCCCGGGTCCAAGTCGGTCACCAACCGCGCCCTGGTCCTCGCCTCCCTCGCCTCCGAGCCGGGCTGGCTGCGCCGCCCCCTGCGCTCCCGCGACACCCTGCTGATGGCCGGCGCGCTGCGGGCGATGGGCATCGAGATCGAGGAGGGCGTGGGCCCCGACGGCACGGGGGAGGCCTGGCGGGTGCTCCCCACGGGCCTGCGCGGCCCGGCCACGGTCGACGTCGGCAACGCCGGCACGGTGATGCGGTTCCTGCCGCCGGTGGCCGCGCTCGCCGACGGCCCCGTCCGCTTCGACGGCGACCCCCGTTCCTACGAGCGTCCGCTGAACGGCGTCATCGACGCGCTGCGGCAGCTCGGTGCCCGGATCGACGACGACGGCCGCGGAGCGCTGCCGCTGACCGTGCACGGCAGCGGCGCCCTGGACGGCGGCCCGGTCGCCATCGACGCCTCCTCCTCGTCGCAGTTCGTGAGCGCCCTGCTGCTGTCCGGGCCGCGCTTCAACCAGGGCGTCGAGGTCCGCCACACCGGCGCCACGCTGCCTTCCATGCCGCACATCCGCATGACCGTCGACATGCTGCGCGCGGTCGGGGCCCAGGTGGACACGCCCGAGTCGGGCGGCGAGCCGAACGTCTGGCGGGTCTCGCCGGGGGCCCTGCTCGGCAGGGACCTGGTGATCGAGCCGGACCTGTCGAATGCCCAGCCGTTCCTGGCGGCGGCGCTGGTGACCGGCGGCAAGGTCGTCGTCCCGGACTGGCCGGCCCGCACCACGCAGCCCGGTGACCGGCTGCGCGAGATCTTCACCGAGATGGGCGGCTCCTGCGAACTGACCGAGTACGGGCTGGTGTTCACCGGCTCCGGCTCGGTGCACGGCATCGACGTCGACCTGAGCGAGGTCGGTGAGCTGACGCCGGGCATCGCGGCGGTCGCGGCCCTCGCGGACTCCCCGTCGACCCTGCGCGGCGTGGCCCACCTGCGCCTGCACGAGACGGACCGGCTGGCCGCACTCACCAAGGAGATCAACGAACTCGGCGGCGACGTCACGGAGACCGCCGACGGTCTGCACATCCGCCCGCGCCGGCTGCACGGCGGGATCTTCCACACCTACGACGACCACCGCATGGCCACGGCCGGCGCCATCATCGGCCTCGCGGTGGAGGGCGTGCAGATCGAGAACGTGGCGACGACGGCCAAGACCCTGCCCGACTTCCCCGACCTGTGGACCGGGATGCTCGGGGCGTAGGACGCAGGGATCACGTCATGCGCCGCTACGGCAAGCACACCGACGAGGACGACATCCGCACCCGTCCGGGCCGCCGGAACACCCGGCCCCGGACGAACATCCGCCCCAAACACGAGGACGCCGCCGAGGGACTCGTCCTCACCGTCGACCGGGGCCGCCTGACCTGCCTGGTGGAGGACCGTGTGGTCATGGCGATGAAGGCCCGCGAGCTGGGCCGCAAGGCGGCGGTGGTCGGCGACCGCGTGGCCCTCGTGGGCGACCTGACGGGCAAGAAGGACACGCTGGCGAGGATCGTGCGCATCGCCGAGCGGACCTCGGTCCTGCGGCGCACGGCGGACGACGACGACCCGTTCGAGCGGGTGGTCGTCGCCAACGCCGACCAGCTGGCCGTCGTCACCGCCCTCGCCGACCCCGAACCCCGCCCCCGGCTCATCGACCGCTGTCTGGTCGCTGCCTACGACGGCGGTCTGGATCCGCTGCTGGTGCTGACCAAGTCGGACCTCGCCCCGCCCGAGAAGCTGCTGGAGCTGTACGGCGACCTCGACATCCCCTATGTCGTCACCAGCCGCGCCGAACTGGAGAGCGGGGTCGCCCTCGCCCGGGTGCGGGAGCAGCTCGACGGCAAGATCACAGCGTTCGTCGGGCACTCCGGAGTGGGCAAGACGACCCTGGTGAACGCGCTGGTGCCCGAGGAGCGGCGGCGTACGACGGGCCATGTGAACGCGGTGACGGGCCGCGGCCGGCACACCACCACCTCGGCGCTGGCGCTGCCGCTCTCGGGCGACGACGGCTGGGTGATCGACACCCCGGGCCTGCGGTCCTTCGGGCTCAACCACGTCGATCCGTCCCGGGTCATCCACGCCTTCCCCGACCTGGAGCCGGGCACCGAGGGCTGCCCGCGCGCGTGCAGTCACGACGAGCCGGACTGTGCGCTGGACGCCTGGGTGGCCGAGGGGCACGCGGATCCCGCGCGGCTCTACTCGCTGCGCCGGCTGCTGGCCACACGCGAACGCAAGGAAGGCGACTGACCTCCGCGTTGTTTGTGCCGGTGTCCTGGCGGTAAGTGCATAATCGCACGCAAGCCGGATGCAATCCTGACCAAAGCCTGACGAGCGCGACGAACCTGACTGAGCGGTCACTGAACGTGGGATACGGGAGGACGACTCATGGCGTGGCTGCTGGTCATCGTGGCCGGGTTGCTCGAGACCGGCTTCGCGGTGTGTCTGAAGCTGTCCCACGGCTTCACCCGGCTCTGGCCGACGATCGCGTTCTGCGTCTTCGCCCTCGGCAGCTTCGGCCTGCTGACCCTGGCACTGAGACGACTCGACGTGGGTCCCGCGTACGCGGTGTGGACGGGCATCGGTGCGGCGGGGACGGCGATCTACGGCATGGTGTTCCTGGGGGACCTGGTGTCGACGCTGAAGATCGTGTCGATCAGTCTCGTCATCATCGGCGTGGTCGGATTGCAGTTGTCGGGGTCGGCGCACTGACGTCCTGTCAGCCCGCCTGCCACTGAAGGGCGCTGCGGACCAGGCCGGCGACGCCGCCCTCGCCGGGTGGCGCGGCCACGCACGACAGGGCGAGCCGGACGGCGAGTTCACAGGAGCGGGCCAGGTCGGCGGTGTCGGACGTGGGCGTGCCGGGGCCGGCCAGGAGGGCGACGGCCCGGTCACGGACGAGGGTGACGAAGTCGCCGGGTGAGGGCAGGGGGCCGTCGGCGCGGCGCTGGGCCGGTACGGCGGACATGGACGGCACGGCCGTCAGGGCCGGGGCGGGCAGCCGCTCGCTCCAGCAGCCGGTGAGCATGGCGCGGACGAGGACGTTGTCCCGGGCCGCCGTGGTGGTCCACTCGGCGGTGGCGGTGAGCCGGTCGCGGGCGTCGCTGTACCCGGCGAGAGCGCGGTCGACCCCGGCGAGATACCCGTCGGCCTCCCGCCTCATGAGCGCCCTGGCCAGGCCGTCCTTGCTGCCGAACTCGTTGTACAGCGTCTGGCGGGACACTCCGGCCGCCGCGGCCACGTCCACCATCCGCACGGCGGACCACGGCCGGCGCACCAGCGCCGTGTAGGCGGCGTCCAGTAAGGATTCCCGCGCTCCAGGCATCTTCGCCTCCCCTTGGGGCGAGCGGCTCTGCGCCCAGGTTTGACGCGCATGGAAGCACTGTCAAGGGTTCGCGAGTGCGCGCGGGGGCGCGTTTCGGCCTTGCCGCGCGGTACGTCGACCCGGCTGCCGGGGGCTCGCCCCGGACAGAGGAACGGGCGGCGCACTCCGGCGGGATGCCGGTGTACGCCGCCCTGGGGTGGGACGTCCGCGGGAGGTGGCCCGCGTGGCCACGGCGGTTACCTCGGGTCGCCGTTGAACTTCGAGGCCGACCAGAAGTAGCCGAGCACCGCGAGACCGAGGCACCAGGCGAGGGCGAGCCCGCCGTTGTGGCCGATCTCTGTCCCGAGGAGCAGCCCGCGCAGGGTCTCGATGGCCGGGGTGAACGGCTGGTACTCGGCGATCGGCCGGAACCAGCCCGGCATCGCGTCGAGCGGGACGAAGGTGCTGGACAGCAGGGGCAGCAGGATCAGGGGCATCGCGTTGTTGCCGGCGGCCTCGGCGTTCGGGCTGACCAGGCCCATGCCGACCGCGATCCAGGTGAGGGCGGTGGCGAAGAGCACGAGCAGCCCGAAGGCCGCGAGCCACTCCAGGACGCCGGCGCCGGAGGAGCGGAAACCGATGGCCACGCCGACGGCGCCGACGAGCACCACGCTGATGACCGCCTGGAGCACGCTGCCGATGACGTGCCCGATGAGCACCGAACCGCGGTGGATCGCCATGGTGCGGAAGCGGGCGATGATGCCCTCGGTCATGTCGTTGGAGACGGAGACCGCGGTGCCGATCGTGGTGCTGCCGATGGTCATCAGCAGCAGGCCCGGCACGACGAAGGCGATGTACGCGGACCGGTCCGGACCGCCGCCCCCGATGCCGGCGCTCATGGTGTCGCCGAAGATGTAGACGAACAGCAGCAACAGCATGATCGGGGTGAGCAGCAGGTTCAGGGTGAGGGACGGGTAGCGCCGGGCGTGCAGGAGGTTGCGGCGCAGCATGGTGGAGGAGTCGCGAAGGGCGAGGCCGAGGGCGCTCATCGGGTGGTCTCCTTGGGCTGGTCGGGGATGCCGGCCGGGCCGGTCAGGGCGAAGAACACGTCGTCGAGGTCGGGCGTGTGGACGGTCAGTTCGTCGGCTTCGATGCCGGCGGCGTCGAGCCGGTCGAGGATGGAGCGCAGTTCGCGCTGGCTGCCGTCGCTGGGGATCCGCAGGGCGAGGGCCTCGTCGTCCCGGGTGACCGCGCGCAGGGTGGCGGCGGCGTGCCGGTAGGCGGCCGGGTCGGCGAAGCGGAGCCGGACGTGACCACCGGGGACGAGCCGCTTCAGTTCGTCGGCGCTGCCCTCGGCGGCGACGGTGCCGTCGTGGAGCACGGCGATGCGGTCGGCGAGTTCGTCGGCTTCCTCCAGGTACTGGGTGGTGAGGAAGACGGTGACGCCGCCGGTGACGAGTTCCCTGATGATCTGCCACATGTTGTGGCGGGCGCGGGGGTCCAGGCCGGTGGTGGGCTCGTCGAGGAAGATGATCCTCGGGTCGCCGACCAGGGTCATGGCGATGTCGAGGCGGCGCTTCATGCCGCCGGAGTAGGTGGAGGCGGGCCTCTTCGCGGCGTCGGTGAGGTCGAAACGCTCCAGCAGTTCGGCGGCGACACGGCGTCCTTCGCGCCGGGGCAGGTGATGCAGGTCCGCCATGAGGAGCATGTTCTCCTCGCCGGTGATCAGGCCGTCGACGGCGGAGAACTGCCCGGTGACGCCGATCGCGGCGCGTACCGCCTGCGGGTCGGTGGCGAGGTCGTGTCCGCCGACCCGCAGCACGCCGACGTCGGCGGTGATCAAGGTGGAGAGGATCTTGACGGCGGTGGTCTTGCCCGCGCCGTTCGGGCCGAGCAGGGAGAAGATCGTCCCTTCCGGGACGGCCAGGTCGACTCCGTCGAGGACGGTCTTGTCACCGTAGCTCTTCCGCAGCCCGTGCGCCGCGATGGCCAGGTCGGTCATGAGGGGTGCTCCTTCGGAGAGGCCGGGCGGGAGGTCTACAAGCTGCGGGCGGTGATGTCGCCGTAGGCGGTGGTCGCGCGGATGGTCAGCCCGGCGGCGGCGCCGTCGGCGTTCATGAGGCTGTTGTGGATCCGGCCGTAGCCGGTGCCGGCGTCCAGGGAGGCGGAGACGCCGCGGGCCGCGCCGACCGAGATGTCGCCCTGCTCGGTGCGCAGCGCGACCACGCCGCCCGCGGCCTCGGCGATGCCGAGGTCCCCCTTCTGGGTGCTGATCTGCGCGGGGCCGCCCAGGCGGCCGACCGAGATGGCGCCGGCGAGCAGGGTGAGGCGGGCGGCGCCGGTCTCGTCGAGCTTGACGGAGCCCTGCGCCGCCTCGAAGGCGACGTCGCCGAGCCGCCCGACGCCGCGGAGTTCGGCGGCGGCCGCCTTCGCCTCGACGCTGGAGCCGGCGGGCAGTTGCACCGTCACCTCGACGGAGCCGGAGTGGCCGAGGATCCGGTTCTTGGGCTCCGGAGCCCCGATCCGCAGGACGCCGTCGCTATAAGCCACCTCGGTCTGCTCCGCGGCCTGCACGTCGCGGCTCCTGGAGGCGTCCGCGGGCAGGACCTCGACCGTGGTGTCGGCCCGATCGGCCGCGATGAACCGGATGCGCCCGGCGGGGATGTCGATGACGGCCGAGACGGGGGCGGGGCTGTCGAACTTCTGCATCGTGCTCTCCTTCGCTCCGTTGTTTCCAACGATGGAAAAGCTACGTTGCATTCGCCTATCCGGCAACGAGTTCGTTGCACTCAAGGCGTGAATGTGCACTTCAAAGCACTGAAATCATTGCAATGACTATGCAGCCTAACGCAACAACGCACCCACCTTCGTTGCAATGGAATGAAGCTGAACGCTAAGCTGCGGACCTCACGCACCACGAAGGAGGCCGCGATGCCGGGAGGCAGGCTCACTCAGCAGGAACGCCAGCAGATCGCGCTGGGGCTGGCCGACGGCCTCGCCTACGCGGAGATCGCCCGGCGCCTCGACCGCCCGACCTCGACGGTCACGCGCGAGGTCATGCGCAACGGCGGCCCCACGGCCTACCGCGCCGACCTGGCCCACCGCGCCACGGAGCACCGCACTCAGCGCCGCAGGCAGACCGCACCCCGGAATCCGAAGACGCCCCCGCAGGCCGACGGGCGGGACGCCGAGGCCATGCGCGAGTTCGAGGAGACGTTCACGACCGTCCTGATGGGGTCGGGCATGCCCAAGATGATGTCCCGGGTGATGGCCTGCCTCTGCCTGACCGACTCGGGCAGCCTCACCGCGGCCGAACTCGCCCAGCGGCTCCAGGTCAGCCCCGCCTCCGTCTCCAAGGCGGTCGCGTTCCTCGACAGCCAGGGCCTGATCCGCCGGGAAGCGGACGAGGGACGCCGTGAGCGGTATGTCGTCGACGACGACGTCTGGTACCAGTCGATGATGGCCAGCGCCCGGTCCATCGCCCAGGTGGGGGGGATCGCACGGCAGGGCGTCGGCGTCCTCGGCCCCGGCTCCCCGGCCGCCGCCCGCCTGGAGAACGTCGCCCGTTTCCTCGACTTCGTCTCCGAGAGCACCGCCCGCGCGGCGGAGCAGGCGCGCGACATCCTCCACAGCAAGCCCGGGACGGCATCCAGCACCCCCGGCCCTGCCGGCCCCCTGTAGCCCCAGCCCCACCTCGGCAGATAGGTTCGTTGCATGCCCGACTACCTCGACGACCTGCGTCTGGCCCACGTCCTCGCCGACGCCGCCGACGCCGCGACGACGGACCGGTTCAAGGCCCTCGACCTCAAGGTCGAGACCAAACCGGACATGACCCCGGTGAGCGAGGCGGACAAGGCCGCGGAGGAACTCATCCGCGGCCACCTCGGGCGCGCCCGCCCCCGGGACGCGATCCTCGGCGAGGAGTACGGCGTCGAGGGCACCGGCCCCCGCCGCTGGGTGATCGACCCGATCGACGGCACCAAGAACTACGTGCGGGGCGTGCCCGTCTGGGCCACGCTCATCTCCCTGATGGAGGCCGGAGAGGGCGGCTTCCAGCCCGTCGTCGGCGTGGTCTCCGCCCCCGCCCTCGGCCGCCGCTGGTGGGCCGCGAAGGGCCACGGCGCGTTCTCCGGCCGCAGCCTCACCAAGGCCTCCCGACTTCAGGTCTCCCAGGTCTCCCAGCTCTCCGACGCCTCCTTCGCGTACTCCTCGCTGAGCGGCTGGGAGGAGCAGGGCCGCCTGGACGGCTTCCTGGATCTGACCCGTGAGGTGTGGCGCACGCGCGCGTACGGCGACTTCTGGCCCTACATGATGGTCGCGGAGGGCTCCATCGACATGTGCGCCGAACCGGAGCTGTCCCTGTGGGACATGGCCGCCACCGCCATCGTCGTCACGGAGGCCGGCGGCACCTTCACCGGCCTCGACGCCCGCCCGGGCCCCCACAGCGGCAATGCGGCCGCGTCGAACGGACGGCTCCATGACGAGCTGCTGGGGTATCTCAACCAGCGCTACTGAGCCCCCCGTTGTTACCGAGCGCCCTCTTGTTGACCCTCCCTTTGCCTGCCACTCTGAGAGTCCCCCCACTTGTGAACTTGTGAAACGCTGAACAAACGGCGGGGACATTCCCAGGAGGTGGCTCCATCCATGCTCGTCCGTGACGCCATGAGCACTGTCGTCCTCACCATCGGCCCGACCCATACCCTGCGCCAGGCCGCCGCGCTGATGTCCGCGCGCAAGGTGGGGGCAGCGGTGGTCCACGACCCCGACGCCGGCGGCATCGGCATCCTCACCGAACGCGACATCCTCAACTCCGTGGGCCTGGGCCAGAACCCGGACACGGAACGCGCCCACGCCCACACCACCAACAACGTCGTGTTCGCCGCTCCGGCCTGGACGCTGGAGGAGGCGGCGGGCGCCATGGCACACGGCGGTTTCCGGCACCTCATCGTGCTGGACGGCGGCGAACCCACCGGCATCGTCTCCGTCCGCGACATCATCCGCTGCTGGGCCCCGGCACGGCAGCAGGTTCCCGCGTAGCGGCACGGACGGGCCGGGCCCCCGCAAGGGGGCCCGGCCCGTCCACTACCGCAAGCGGTCCAGTGCTGGAATCAGCCGCGCAGGGCCTGGACCGCGGCCTCCAGCCGCTTGCCGTAGTCTCCGTCGGCCCGACGGAAGTTCTCGATCGCCCGCTCGACGATGTCCGCGCGCGAGACCTTGGCGATGAAGCCCGCCAGATTGGCGATGAGGCGCTCCTTCTCGTCCTCCGACATCAGCCGGTAGAGGTTGCCCGCCTGGACGAAGTCGTCGTCCTCGGCGTGGACCGGGGCCGGGTGGGTACCCGTCGCGCCGCTCACGGCCGTGGCGGACCACAGCGGACGGTCCGTCTGGTACGGGCCGCCGAAGCTGTTCGGCTCGTAGTTCTTCGCGCCGGCGTGACGACCGTCGTAGAGGTACCCGTCCCGGGAGTTGGTGCGCGCCACGGTGGCGCGCGGACGGTTCACCGGCAGGTGGTCGGCGTTGATCCCGACGCGGTAGCGGTGGGCGTCGCCGTAGGCGAAGAGGCGGCCCTGGAGCATCTTGTCCGGGGACGGTCCGATGCCCGGCACGAAGTGTGCGGGGCTGAAGATCGACTGCTCGACCTCGGCGAAGACGTTCTCCGGATTGCGGTTGAGCTCCAGCTTGCCGATCTCGACGACCGGGTGGTCCGCGTGCGGCCAGACCTTGGTCAGGTCGAACGGGTTGAAGCGGTACGTCGCCGCCTCGGCCACCGGCATGATCTGCACCCCGACCGTCCAGGTCGGGTACTCACCCCGTTCGATGGCCTCGCGCAGATCGCGCTGGTGGGAGTCGGGGTCCTCACCCGCGAGCCGGGCCGCCGCCTCGGCCGTCAGGTTCTGGATGCCCTGGTCCGTCTTGAAGTGGTACTTCACCCAGAAGGCCTCGCCGGCCTCGTTGCTCCACTGGAACGTGTGCGAGCCGAAGCCGTCCATGTGGCGGTACGACGCGGGGATGCCCCGGTCGCCGAACAGCCAGGTCACCTGGTGCGTGGACTCGGGCGACAGGCTCCAGAAGTCCCAGACGTTGTCCGCCTCGGTCGAGCCGGTGTACGGGTCGCGCTTCTGGGTGTGGATGAAGTCCGGGAACTTGATGGCGTCCTTGATGAAGAACACCGGGGTGTTGTTGCCGACGAGGTCGTAGTTGCCCTCCTCGGTGTAGAACTTCAGCGCGAAGCCACGCGGGTCGCGCACCGCGTCCGCCGCGCCCAGGTTGCCGGCCACCGTGGAGAAACGCAGGAAGACCTCGGTCTGCTTGCCCATCCCGGAGAGGAAGGCGGCCCGCGTGTACGGGGTGACATCGGCGGTCACCGTGAAGGTGCCGTACGCACCCGCGCCACGGGCGTGCACCACGCGCTCCGGGATGCGCTCGCGGTTGAAGTGGGCCAGCTTCTCCAGCAGCAGCTGGTCCTGGACGAGGACCGGGCCGCCGGCGCCCGCGGTCTCGCTGTTCTGGTTGTCGGCGACCGGAGCCCCGGCCTCCGTCGTCAGCGGTCCCTGCGTCACGTGCGCCTCCTGCACCATTCCCGACCAGTCCTGTCCCCGGTCGAAGCCGTTCTCGACCCTACAATAGACATTGTCTAAAGCGAGTGAGACTCTAATCTCACACCTGTTCGGGACCTGGTCCGCTTAGCTGTTAGGCTGGTGGCCATGAGTGACCTTCTGGAACGCCTGCGCGGACGCGGATGGCGGATGACCGCGCAGCGGCGCGTCGTGGCCGAGGTCCTCGACGGCGAACACGTCCATCTGACGGCCGACGAGGTCCATGCCCGGGCCGTCGCCAAGCTGCCCGAGATCTCCCGAGCGACCGTCTACAACACGCTGGGCGAGCTCGTGACCCTTGGCGAGGTGCTGGAGGTTTCCACCGACCAGCGCGCCAAGCGGTACGACCCGAACGCCCACCAGCCGCACCACCACCTGGTGTGCGCCCAGTGCGGCGCGATCCGGGACGTCCACCCCACCGGCAACCCGCTGGCGGACCTCCCCGACACCGAGCGCTTCGGCTTCACGGTCTCGGACGTCGAGGTGACATATCGCGGCGTCTGCCCGAACTGCGCGGCCGCCTAGCCCACACGATCGAGCGAGAGCCCCGGCACCGATGGGTGCCGGGGCTCTTCGCTGCCACGACGCATGACGCTGCTGCATACACCGAGGGCCGGAACCCTTTCGGATTCCGGCCCTCGGCCTTCAGTAGCGGGGACAGGATTTGAACCTGCGACCTCTGGGTTATGAGCCCAGCGAGCTACCGAGCTGCTCCACCCCGCGTCGGTGAATGCAACGTTACGTCACCGCGGAGGGCGGATGCAAATCCGTTGCCCGGCTGCGCCTCGGCCCCACCCGCAACACCTCACGCGGAGAGCTCCTGCCGCAGCGCGTCCCTCAGCCGCTCCGCCCGCTCGGCGACGGACGCCGGCCCCAGCGACACGGCCCGGTCGGCCCAGCGCTGCCCTTCCGCCAGCTCTCCCCGACGCGCGTAGACCAGGGCGAGCCGCAACGCCGCCCGCCCGTGCCCCGCGTCGGCGGCCCGCTTCCACCACACCGCCGCCTCGGGCTCGCTCCCCTCCCGGGCCAGCAGCAGCCCGAGATTGAACGCACCGTTGCGGGAGCCGGCCTCGGCCGCCTCCCGGTACCACCGAGCCGCCTCGACGACATCGCCGCGGGCCGCCGCGAGCATGCCGACCCGCACCTGCGCCCGGCGGTGCCCCTGGTCCGCCGCCCGCTCGTACCACTCCTCGCACTCGCTCCGGCGGTGCACCGGCTCCCCGAGCTCGTGCGCGGGCTCCGGCGGGCGCCGGGCATCGAGCACCGTCGCCAGCCGGTAGGCGGCCTCGGCGCTCCCGCCACCGGCCGCACACCGCAGATGCCGCTCGGCCTCCTGCTCGTCGCCGTCCCGCAGCCTCGCCATGCCGACCTGGAGCGCCGCCTCCGTGTGCCCGGCGGCGGCGGCCCGCTCGTACCAGCGCAGCGCGGCCTGCTCCTCGCCCCGCCCGGCATGCAGGATGCCGAGGTTGAAGGCGGCGTCGACGCTCCCGGCCTCCGCGGCCTTGGAGAACCACGGCTCCGCGCCCGTCTCGTCGCCGCCCCGCAGCAGCAGGATCGCCAGCGCGTTCGCGGCCTCCCGGTGCCCGGCGTAGGCCGCGCGCCGGTACCACTGCTCGGCCTGCGGGGTGCGCCCCTGCTCGGCGCAGAGCAGGCCGAGGTTGTACGCGCCGTTCACGTCGCCCGCGTCCATCGCGGCCCGGTACCACCGCTCGGCGGTCTGGGTCTCGCCCCGCTCGGCGTGCAGCGCGCCCAGCGCGTTCGCCGCGTTGCCGTCGCCGTCCTGGGCGGCCCGCAGCCACCACACGGCGGCGTTCTCGGTGTCGCCCGCGTCGCGCAGCAGGAAGCCGAGCGCGCAGGCGGCACGCGCCTCGCCGTCCTTGGCGGACGTCAGGTACCAGCGTCCGGCCTCCTTGAGCTCGCCGCGCCGCTCCAGGATCGTCCCGAGGTGCAGGGCGGCCCGCCGGTGGCCGCGCGCGGCGGCCTGCCGGTACCACTGCTCGGCCTCTTCCGGCACCTGGACACCGTTGTCGCCGTCGGCTTCCCGCGCCGCGTTCCGGTCCAGCGACCGCGCCAGCCGGTACGCCGCCTCCCGGTGGCCGCGCTCGGCCGCGACCCGCATCCACTGCTCGGCCCCGGCGTCACCGCGGTGCTCCAGCAGGTCGGCGAGCGCGTACGCGCCCAGCGTGTGCCCCTGTTCGGCGGACTGGCGCAGCCAGTACTCGGCGGCGGGTTCGTCGCCGCGCTCGCGGTGGTGCCGGCCCAGGGCGTGCGCGGCCGCCGTGGATCCGGCGACGGCGGCGATCCGCCACCATCCGGCGGCCTCGTCGGCGTACCCCCGCTGGTGGAGGAGAACCCCCAGGTTGTTGGCGGCCGCCCGGTCGCCCGCGGCGGTGGCGGCACGCAGATGAGGCTCGGCACCGTCGAGGTCACCACGGCGCAGCAGCATGGCCCCGAGGACACTCATCGCCTCGACGTCGCCGGCCTCGGCGGCGAGCCGCTGACGCAGCTCCTCGGCCGCCTCGTCGGCGATCTCCCCGGTCTCGTCCGGGGTCTCGGTGTCCTCCCGGCTGGAAGGCTGCACAAAACGCCCTGTCTCGAACAGAGTTGCCTTGTCCCCCATAACGTCCATCGTCGCACCACCTGCAACCTGGGTACACCTGGTATACCGCAGCCAGTGAGGTCACTTCAGCGTTTTGTCGACATGCCCACAGAGAGACAAGTCAAACACAGATCGCCCAACTCCCCCCGGCGGCGCGGCCACAGCCTGCGCCAGCACATGCGTTCACACATCACGAAGGCCCGGATTCCTTTGTGGAATCCGGGCCTTCGTGGCCGCTCCGTCACTCGGACATCGCGACTTCAGTAGCGGGGACAGGATTTGAACCTGCGACCTCTGGGTTATGAGCCCAGCGAGCTACCGAGCTGCTCCACCCCGCGCCGTTGTGTTCACAACCGTATCACGGCGCGGGATGGGCATTTGACCAGGCCAGGGCCCTAACTGCTCGGCTTCGGACTCGGACTGCCGCTCGGCTTCCCGCCGGGCTTGCTCTCGCCGCCCCCGGAACCGCCTGCCCGGCTCGCCTCGGTCTGCGCGTCCTCGGCCCGCCGCAGGGC
The DNA here is from genome assembly GCF_009872555.1 of Streptomyces sp. SID5643. NCBI lineage: Bacteria > Bacillati > Actinomycetota > Actinomycetes > Kitasatosporales > Streptomycetaceae > Streptomyces > Streptomyces sp. SID5643. The sequence continues at coordinate 11,611 of NZ_WWIC01000101.1, read as the reverse complement.
GTCCTCAAGGTCCTTCTGCGCCTTGCCGTACGCCTCCCAGTCGTTCTTCTTCAGGGCCTCCTGGCCGGCGTCGAACGCCTTCTGGGCGTCCTCCAGGGCCTGTTGGACCGTCGGATTCTCGGACGTCGGCGGCGGTGTCGTCGCGTCGCCCTCGTCCGGTGGCTCGGCGACCGGGCCGTCCGCTCCGAAGACCTTGTTGAGGGCCTCGTCGAGGGTGTTCTCGAAGGCGGTCTGACCTCCGTAGGTGACCAGCACCTTGCGCAGCAGCGGGTACTTCAGGCCGCCACCGCGGACGTAGACCGGCTCCACGTAGAGCAGTCCCCCGTCGAGCGGCACCGTCAGCAGGTTGCCGTACTCGACTTCGGAGTCGCCGCCTCTCAGGAGCCTGATGGATTCGGCGATGTCCTCCTGGGAGTTGAACTGGCTCTGGACCTGCTTGGGTCCGTTGACCGTGGTGTTCGTCGGCAGTTTCAGGATTCTGATCTTGCCGTAGTCACCGGTGCCCGCCTCGGCGTCGACCGCCATGAACGCGCTGAGGTTGTCCCGGCCGTTGGGCGTGAAGGTCGTCGTCAGCGAGAACGCCTGCGCCTTCTGGTCGGGCATCTTCATGCTCAGGTAGTACGGCGGCACCGCGCTGCCCGACCGGTTCGTCGGGTCGTCCGGCACCTGCCACACCTCGCTGCCGCTGAGGAACGTCGTGGCGTCCTTCACGTGGTAGCGGGTGAGCAGTTCCCGCTGGACCTTGAACAGGTCCTGGGGGTAGCGCAGGTGGTCCATGAGCGACTTGGAGATGTCGCTCTTGGGCTCCACCGTGTTCGGGAAGGCCTTCATCCAGGTCTTCAGGACGGGGTCCTTGGTGTCCCACTGGAAGAGCTTGACCTTGCCCGTGTAGGCGTCGACGGTGGCCTTCACCGAGTTGCGGATGTAGTTGACCTGGTTCTGCTGGGCCACCACCGCGCGGTTGTCGTTGGTCGCGGTCAGCGAGTCGGCCGTGGTGTCACCCAGGGTCGTACGCGAGGAGTACGGGTAGCCGTTGGTCGTCGTGTACGCGTCGACGATCCACTGGATCCGGCCGTCCACGACCGCCGGGTAGGCGTCGCCGTCGATGGTCAGCCAGGGGGCGACCGCCTCGACGCGCTCCTTGGGCGTGCGGTTGTACAGGATCCGCGAACCGTCGCCGATGGCGCCGGAGTACAGGATCTGCGGCTCTCCGAACGCCACCGCGTAGGCGGCCCGGTTGACCGGGCTGGAGAGGTTGACCCCGCTGTCGCCCTTGTAGCTGGTGGTCTTCTCGCCGTTGTCGTCGGAGTAGTCGATCTCCTTCTGGGGACCGCCGACGATCGAGTACGTGTCGGTCTTCTCGCCGTAGTAGATCCGCTGCTCGTACGTGCCGAGGTCGCCCTCGGAGGGCAGGTCGGACTCCGTGAAGTTCGGACGGCCCTGGGCGTCGGCGCTGGTGCCCTCGGCGGCGACCACTCCGAATCCGTGCGTGTAACGGAAGTGGTTGTTGATCCAGTTCTTCTTCGGGATGCCCGCGAGGTTCAGCTCACGCAGACCGATGACCGTGTCCTGGTCCTTGCCGTCCTTGGTGTAGCGGTCGACGTCCAGGTTGTTCGGGAACGCGTAGTAGTTCCTGATCTGCTGGAGCTGCTGGAACGTCGGCGAGACGATGTTCGGGTCCATGATCCGGATGCTGGCCGTGGCGGGAACGTCGTCGCGCAGCGTGGCCTTGTCCTCGGTCTTGCTGGTGCCCGAGTAGTCGGTGACCTTGGTGCCGTCGATGCCGTAGGCCTTGCGCGTGGCCTCCAGGTTCTTCTCGACGTACGGCGCTTCCTTGGCCTGCTCGTTCGGCTGGACCTGGAACTTCTGCACGATCGCCGGGTACAGGCCGCCGATGAGGATCGCGGAGAGCACCATCAGGCCGAAGCCGATCACGGGCAGCTGCCACGTACGCCGCCAGATGGTGGCGAAGAACAGCAGCGCGCAGATGACGGCGATGCAGAACAGGATCGTCTTGGCCGGCAGGTAGGCGTTGGCGTCGACGTACCTCAGGCCCGTCCAGTTGTCGGTCGCCCGGAAGTCACTGGACTTCACCGCGAGCCCGTACCGGTCGAGCCAGTACGCGACCGCCTTGAGGGCCACGAAGATGCCGATGAGCACCGACAGGTGCCCGGTGGCCGCCGCCGTGGCGCGGGCGCCCGGGCTCGTGACGCGCAGCCCGCCGTAGAGGTAGTGGGTGAGCGCGGCAGCGATCACGGACAGGATGGCGGCGGCGAAGCCGAAGCCGAGCAGGAACCGGTACCAGGGCAGGTCGAAGGCGTAGAAGGCGACGTCCAGCTTGAACTGGGGATCCTTCTCGCCGAAGGGCACGCCGTTGACCCACATCAGCCACGTCCGCCACTGGCCGGAGGCGGAGGCGCCGGCGATCAGGCCCACCAGGGCGGTGATCCCGAACAGCAGCCACTTCTTGTAGGGCGCGATGCCCATCCGGTAGCGGTCGAGGTTCTGCTGCTCCATCGACATGGCGCTCAGCGGCGGCCGCAGCCGGTGCGCCAGCCAGATGTTGAACCCGACGGCGAGGGCCATGAGCAGGCCGAAGACGAAGAAGAGCCCGATCTTGGTCCACAGGGTGGTGGTGAAGACCGAGGAGTAGTTCACCGAGCGGTACCAGAGCCAGTCCGTCCAAAAGCCCGCGAACATGGTGAACGCCATGCCGAGAACGGCCAGGACGCCCAGCGTCATGAGCAGGGTCCGGACACGCCGGGACGGGCGGCCCACTCTGATCCGCGGCCCCGAAGGGCCTCCGCCGCGGTCCGGCATCTGGAAAGCCAAGGTGCGCACCTCGAAGTTCGCTGTTGATTCGTCAGGCCCGCGTCTTCACGGACCGTGCGTGGCCCCCGTGATCGTGGGCCCCCACCTATGCAACTTACTCACCGTTTACTCGGTTCCCGATTCCGGCCGGGAACGAGGCAGGATTGTGACCATGTCCAACACTCCCATGGCTGCGAACCCGCTCACCCGGGCCGTACTCGAGATCGACGAGTACGTCTCCGGCCTCGGCTGGGACCAGCCGGCCCGCCTTTTCGCCCTCGTCGACACCGCACGGCTGCGAGCCGAGCAACCCTCGCTCGCGGACCGGCTCGGTCTCGGCGAAGAGTCGGAGAACTCCGGCCTCACCCCGATCGAGCAGGACGAAGTTCCAACGGGCAAGCCGCTCGACGAGTTCCTCGCCACCATCGCCTGGCCCGACGCGGTGGCCGGCTGCGCCCTCGCGGTGGAGCGCCTGATGCTGCCGCCGTCCGCAGAGGCACAGGTTCCGAAGGGGCTGACCGAGGCCGCGCTCACGAAGTGGGTGGCGGGCCACCCGGACCGCCAGGAGGTCCGCATGACGGTCGCTGTCCTGCGCGACGGCACGCGTGAGTCGGCCCTGCGGCTGCGCGAGAAGGACTCCCCCACCGAGGTCCTGACCGGCTCCGACCTGGTCCCGGGCCTGGCGGAGGCGCTGGCGGCGACGTTCGAGGAGTAGCCCCGACGGACCGTGGGCCCGGTCCTCCGGGCCCGGTCCCCGGCCTACTTACCGCACTTCGGCAGCTCGGCGGTGTCGCCGCTGCGGATGTCCTTGAGGGCTCCGAGGGCGTCCTGGATGGTGCCCACCTTGACGAGGGTGAGGCCGTCGGGGGTGTCCTTGGCGGCGGCCGCACAGTTGTCGGCGGGCGTCAGGAAGTACTGCGCGCCCTTGGCCCGTGCACCCACGGTCTTCATCTCGATGCCGCCGATCGGCCCGACCTTGCCGGCGTCGTCGATCGTGCCGGTGCCCGCCACGAACCTGCCGCCGGTCAGACTGCCCGGGGTGAGCTTGTCGTAGATGCCGAGAGCGAACATCAGCCCGGCGCTCGGCCCGCCGACGTCGGCGAGCTTGATGTCGATGGTGAACGGGAACGTGTGGTCGGTGCCCGCGGAGATCCCGACGATGGCGCGCTTCTCACCGGTGTCGTCGGACGTCTTGGTGGTCATGCTGATGTCCTGCGTCCTGGTCGGCGTCCGCTTCTCCTTCTCCGCGGCGGCCTGCTCCTTGGCCGGCACGATCGTGAAGCGGACGTCCTGGCCCGGCTTGTGCTTGGTGACGAGCTTCGCGACGTCGTTCGGCTCCTTCACCGCCGTACCGTCGACGGCCTTGATCACATCCCCCGCGTGCAGCTTGCCCTGGGCCGGGGAGCCCTTGACGACGGTCGAGACGATCACCCAGGACTTCACCGGAACGTCCAGCTGCTTCAGGGCGGCGACCTTGGCGCTCTCCTGGGACTGGCTGAACTCCTCGGCGTTCTCCTGGGTGGACTGCTCCTCGGTCTTGCCGTCCGGGTAGAGCGTCTCGTGCGGCACGACCTTGTTGTCGTGTGCGAGCCAGCCGTAGACGGCTTCGACCAGGTTCATGCGGTAGTCGGCGCTCGTGACCCGGACCGTGGTCATGTTCAGGTGGCCACTGGTCGCATAGGTCTTCTTCCCCGCGATCTGCAGCACCGGCTCACCGTCGTGATCGCCCAGCGTGTTCACCGTCGGCCCCGGGGACATCTCCGCGTACGGCACGGGGATGAACACTCCCGCGCACAGGAGCGCGATCAGCATCAGGGTGGAGGCGAGCATCGTCGCGGTGCGGCGTGGCATGACTCGACAGTACGGGACGGTCCTGTCAGCGCACCGTCAGGGCCGCCCGTCCGGGGCGGCCCTGTGCTCACAGACGCCTGTGACCTGCTGTTTTCCGACCGTCAGGCACCCGGCCGGGGCTTCTCCATGGCCTCGCGGAAGCGGGCGTAGCCGATGAGCTCGGGGCCGTCGTTGCGGACCCTGCGGGTCCGGTTGGCCCAACTGCCCCAGAGCCCCGCGCCGATGGCAGCCACAAGCGGAATCAGCAACCAGGCGAGCGCCGCCATGCCGACCTCCAACCCCTTTGAACGTCCGCAACTGACTGATCAGCAGATTAACGATCCGCAGTGACAACGCTCACGCCAGGGGTGCGGTTACGCAACCGGAAGGCCGCTTCCCGGATCAGCAGGCCCCGACCCATTCCTCCGTGCCGTCGGAGAACTTCTGATGCTTCCAGATGGGCACTTCGTGCTTGAGGTCGTCGATCAGCTTCCGGCAGGCCTCGAAGGCCTCCCCGCGGTGCGGGCAGGAGACCGCGACGACCACGGCCAGGTCCCCGACCAGGAGGTCCCCCACGCGGTGCACGGCCGCCAGGGCCCGCACCGGGAACTCGGCGGCGACCTTCTCGGCGATCCGCCGCATCTCGGCCTCGGCGCTGGGGTGGCACGAATACCCCAGCTTCTCGACGTCGGCGCCCCCGTCGTGGTTCCGCACGGTTCCCACGAAGAGCGCGGTGCCCCCGGCCGCGTCGTCCCCGACGGCCCGGAACACCTCGTCCAGGGAGAGGGCCGAGTCCCGGATCCCGATCAGCTTGACCGGGTCCTGCGCGGCCTGCTCACCGGGGTGATCGTTCGTGGTTGCCATGCCCCCATCGTGCCGCACGCGACCGACGGCACGGAATAGAGCCATCGACCGGCACGCGCGCGTACGCGTTTGGAGCCTCCTACAGGGGCGGCCCTCTTCAGCGAGAATCCGGCAGCGGGTTCCTCAGATCCGCCGCCGGGCCTTCCGCGCCCGCCGCACCACCGCGGCCGCACCCAGCAGCGCCACCGTCGCACCCGCGGCGCCCGCGGCCGTCGCGTCCTTGCGGCCCAGCCGCCGCCCGGCGACCGTGTGCCGGCCGGCGACCTCCTCCAGGAGTTCCGCCAGCACCTCCTCGTTGGTGTGCTGCGGCCGCCATCCGGCGTCGTGCAGCCGACTGCCGCTCACCACCCAGGGGTACATCGTGTACGCCAGGTCCCCGGCCGGGGACGGCGTGAGCCCGATCCGGTGCAGCCGCGCCGCCGCACCCAGCGCGACAGCCGACGGCAGCTCCATCCGCCGGATCCCGCTGAGCTCCTCGACCTCCTCCTGCTCCAGCCAGCCGTCGCACCCGACCGTCAGCTCCCCGTCGACCTTCTCCAGGACGGCGTACTCCAGGGCGCTGCACAGGTCCTCGACGTGGCAGAACTGCCACGCAGGCCGCGACCCGGCGACAACGAGCAGCCGGGGAGACTCGAAGTACCGGGTCAGCGCGGTGTCCGTACCTCCGCCCACCAGCACGGCGGGCCGTACGACGGTGACGTTGAGCCCCGGGTGTGCCCGGGGCGCGCGCCTCGCCAGCCGTTCGATCTCCAGGAGGTCTCCGACGCCGGTCGCCTCGGCCGTGGCGCGCAGCTCCGCGTCCTCGGACAGCGGCAGCTCGTTGTCGGGCAGCGCCCCATAGACCATCGCCGAGGTACAGAGCACGACCCGGTGCACTCCGGCCGCCGCGGCGGCCGTCAAGACGGTCTGCGTCCCCCGTACGTTGTAGGCCGTTCGGGCGGCCGCGTCGGTTTCGAGATCGAGATCCAGCGCGAGGTGCACCACCACGTCGGCGCCGCGCAGTTTGTCCGCGATGGCCGGATCCCGTACGTCCAGGATGTGCCACTGGGCCGAGGCGCACTCACCGCGCCGCTCGTCGATGGCCACGACGTGCCTGACCTCGTCGGACGCGGCGAGCTGCTCGGTGAGCAGCGCTCCCACGCCGTACGCGGCGCCGGTGACCGCGACGACGGGTCCACGTGCCGCGGGACTCGCGGAACTGGTTGACTGGTTTCGCGCTGCGCGAACCTGCGGATCTGGGGAACTCACCGGGCGTCTCCAGCGGTTGTCTTCAGTACGAGCGCGTCCGACGCGTGCGTACCAGGTGGCATCCATCCTGCCGCAGGCCGTCAGTCGGCGAAGCACCGAGGCCCGATCCGCCCCAGGTGTCTACGCTGGGTGGTGTTGTCGGGCAGCCGTGCCGCCGGAAAGAACCGGCGGCCCTACCAGCCGAGGAATCCCGTGAGTGACACCCCATTCGGATTCGGCCTTCCGCCGGAGGAGCCGGACGACGGCGACGAGGGCAAGAAGAAGGACCAGCAGAGCGGTGGTGGTCAGGGACCGGCCAACCCGTTCGGTTTCGGCGGCCTGCCCGGAGCCGGAGGCTTCGGCGGAGGCCCTGGCGGCCCCGGGGGCCCCGGTGCGGACAATCCGTTCGCAGCCATGTTCGGGTCGCTGAACCCCACCGACCTGGGCGCCGCGTTCCAGCAGCTTGGCCAGATGCTCTCCTACGAGGGCGGCCCGGTGAACTGGGACATGGCCAAGCAGATCGCCCGCCAGACCGTCTCCCAGGGCAGTCCTGACGGCACCAAGGACGCCAGCGTCGGCCCCGCCGACCGCAAGGGCGTCGAGGAAGCCGTCCGCCTGGCCGACCTGTGGCTCGACGACGCCACCTCCCTGCCCTCCGGCGCCGCCTCCGCGGTGGCCTGGAGCCGCGCGGAGTGGGTCGAGGCCACCCTGCCCGCCTGGAAGGAGCTCGTCGACCCGGTCGCCGAGCGCGTCGGCACCGCCATGGGCGATGTCCTGCCGGAGGAGATGCAGGCCATGGCCGGCCCGCTGATCGGCATGATGCGCTCGATGGGCGGCGCCATGTTCGGCACGCAGATCGGCCAGGCCGTCGGCGTGCTCGCCGGCGAGGTCGTCGGCTCGTCCGACATCGGCCTGCCGCTCGGCCCGGCCGGCAAGGCCGCGCTGCTGCCGGTGAACATCGAGACGTTCGGCAAGGACCTGAGCGTCCCCCAGGAGGAGGTGCGGCTGTATCTCGCCCTGCGCGAGGCCGCCCACCAGCGCCTCTTCGCGCACGTGCCGTGGCTGCGCTCGCACCTGTTCGGTGCGGTCGACGGCTACGCGCGCGGGATCAAGGTCGACACGGCCAAGCTGGAGGACGTGGTCGGCCAGTTCGACCCGCAGAACCCGGAGCAGCTGCAGGAGGCCCTTCAGCAGGGCATGTTCCAGCCTGAGGACACGCCCGAGCAGAAGGCCGCCCTGGCCCGTCTGGAGACGGCTCTGGCGCTCGTCGAGGGCTGGGTGGACGCGGTGGTCCACGCCGCAGCGAAACCCCGTCTGGCGTCCGCCGACGCCCTGCGCGAGACGCTGCGCCGCCGCCGCGCCTCGGGCGGTCCCGCCGAGCAGACGTTCGCCACGCTGATCGGCCTGGAGCTGCGCCCCCGCCGCCTGCGGGACGCCTCCCGTCTGTGGGCCTCGCTCACGGACGCGCGCGGTGTCGACGGCCGGGACGCCCTGTGGCACCACCCGGACATGCTGCCGACGGCGTCCGACCTGGACGACCCGGACGGCTTCGTGCACCGCGAGCAGATCGACTTCTCCGAGCTGGACAAGATGCTCGGCGAAGCGGCGGACAAGCCCGACCTCAAGAAGAAGGACGAGGGCGAGGACGAGAACAAGGGCGACGACGCCGGGTGAGCCTGTACGACGACGCGGTCCTCGTACTGAAGGAGTACGAGGACCAGACGGACCTCCGCCAGGCGTATCTCGACCATCTGGCGGAACACCCGGACGGCTTGTGGAAGGCCTGCCACGCGGGGCACATCACGGCGAGCGCGCTGGTGATCGACCCCGAGGGCGGCCGGGTGCTGCTGACCCTGCACAAGAAGCTGCGGATGTGGTTGCAGATGGGCGGCCACTGCGAGCCGGGCGACGCCTCCCTGGCGGACGCGGCCCTGCGTGAGGCGACGGAGGAGTCCGGTGTGCCGCGGCTCTCCTTGCTGTCCGGTGGCCCGGTGCGCCTGGACCGGCATCCCATCCCGCCGCCGTGCCACTGCCACTTCGACGTCCAGTACGCGGCCCTGGCACCCCCGGAGGCGGCGCACACGATCAGCGACGAGTCCCTGGACGTGCGCTGGTTCGGGTACGACGAGGTGGCGGACGTGGCCGACGCGTCGGTGATACGGCTGCTGGAGTCCGCGCGGGCGCGGCTTGCGGCCTGAGGACTTGTAAGGGGCGACCGCTATTGCGGCCGCCCCTTACTTCGGTCCTGACGGTGGGCTGCGCCCTCAGGGGGCGCGGGACCGCGCGACCAGCCCACCCACGGTCCGCGGCAGAGAACCGGCCCTCCCCCACGAGCCCACCGGCCGGACCCGCGGAGCGCTCAGCTCCAGACGTTGCCCTGGTTCTGCCCGCGCGCCCCCTGCTGGCCCATGCCGTACTGCGCGGCGAGGCCCGAACCGATCTGGGCGCCCTGCGGCGGCAGCAGCTCACTGGGCTGGACGAGCGCGAAGCCGGTGCCCATGAAGCTGAGCTCCCAGCCCTCGCCGGTGCTGCCGCGCCGCCGCCACACCCCGGAGGAGTGCGTCTGGGCCTGCATCTGCACGCGCAGGCTGGTCGACCAGGCGACGATCGCGTCGGCGTCGCAGTTGACGTACTTGTCGGGTGTCACCGGCAGCAGCAGCGGCATCCCGGACGTCATCAGGGCGATCTTTCCGCGGCCCGTGATGTTGAGCTGGTACTTCCCGGAACCGGAGATGCCGTAGAGGCTGTCCACGGCAATGACCTCGTGGTGCAGGGAGGAGTCCATCGCCAGCACGTAGCTGCTGTCGACGGTGAGGCCGTCCTGGTCCACGTCCATGACGTGCACGTGCTGCTTGAGGTTGGCGAGGTAGACCGTGCCCTGCCCGTGGCAGCGCATCAGGTCGAGCCCCTCACCGGTCTGCGCACGCGCGCGTGACTGGTCGTTGCTCTGGTACTCGGCGTCGAACTCGACGAGGCCCTGGTAGGCGACCATGGTGCCCTTGCGGGCCAGGATGTCGTCGTGGCCCTCCAGGGCGACGCGCAGCATCTGCTTGTTCTGCAGACTCCAGCGCTCCTGGGTCTGCTGCTCGTTGTAGGCGAAAATCGGGCTCTGCATGGCGTGTGGTTCCCCCTCAGCCCCGGACCCGGAGACGGTCGGTGCTGTCCTCGCTGGGCTGGACGACGACGATGCCCTGACCGGAGAAGGCCATCTGGTAGGCCTCGCCGCTGCCGCGGCCGATCAGCGACTGGGCCCGGAAGCTGCGCTTGCCCTTCACCTTGAGGTTCGGGGACCAGGCGACGAGCGCGTCGGGGTCGACGTACGTCTCGTCCTCGCCGCCTCCGCAGTCGACGACGATGGGCTTGCCCCGGGAGGTCAGCGCGACCCAGCCCTGCCCGGAGATCTTGGTGTTCCACAGGCCCTGGCCGGCGAACTTAGCCAGGCCCTTGACCCGCTCCACGCCCCACGTGAGGTGGGCGTCGAAAGCGAGCAGGTTGGTGGCGTTGACGGAGATGCCGTCGCCGTTGAGGTTGATGACGACGACGTTCGCCCCGTAGTCGGCGAGGTAGAGCAGGCCGTCGCCGGAGCACTTCATCAGGGGCGCGCCCTCGCCGGTGAGCCAGTCCTTGGCGATCTGGCGCACGGCCGGCGGGTTGGGCTCGTACTGCACGAAGCCTTCGTAGGCGACCATCGACCCCACGCGCGCGAGGAGGTCGTTCCCGGTCTGCATGGCGACCTTCAGCATGTGGTTGCCGTGGTTCTCCATGCGGGCGGTGACGGGTGCGGGGGCATGGCCCGCGAGCTGCTGTGTCATGACGGGCTCCCTCAGACCTCGTACGGCTGGACGACGATGAAGTTGCCGGGCGCTCCCCGGAACTGGAGGTTGACGCTCTCCCCGGTGTCACCGGGGTAGGCGTTGCGGCGCATCCGCACCTGGCTGGAGACGACGACCTGGGCCGCGGCCGACCAGGCGACCACGGCGTTGCAGTCGGCGAACGTGGTGGGCGTGACGGGCAGCACGACGGGCGTGCCGTGCGTCTTCACGACGATCGTGCCGGTGCCCTGGAACTGCATGGTGAACAGCGCGCCGCCGGGGATGCCGTGTCCTTCGATGCGGCGGACCTCGTACTGGAGGCTCTCGTCGAACGCGAGGACGTTCTCGGCGGAGACGCAGACGGCGTCGCCCTGCAGTTCGAGGGGGTGCAGCATGGTCGAGTTCTCGGCGAGGAAGACCTGGCCCTGGCCGGTGCAGCGCATCAGCTGCATCTCCTGGCCGGTCGCGTTGCCCACGATCCGGCCGGAGAAGCCTGCGCCCTTGTAGCTGAAGTCGACCTTGCCCTGGTAGAGCACCATGCTGCCCTGCCGGGCCAGCACGGGCTGTCCGCCGATGCCGAGGTCGACGCGCACGAGCTTCTTGTTCTGCTGCGTCCAGCGCTGCCCGGTCGGGGTCTCCTTGAACTGCTGGAGCGCGGCGGACACTCCGGGGCCCTGGGGAGCGCCGTGAGGAACGCCCTGCGGGGCTCCGTGAGGAACACCCTGCGGGGCTCCGTAAGGGGCCTGTCCGAACGGCGGCTGCTGACCGTAGCCCGGGGGCGGCGTCGGCTGGCCGTAGCCCGGGGGCGGGGCCGGGGCGTGCGGCGCCTGGGGCTGGCCGTAGCCGGGAGGCGGCGGGGCCGTCTGGCCGGGGACCTGCCCGTACTGCGGCGGCTGCTGACCCGGCTGGCCGTACGGTGCGGGTGCCGGGGGCGGTACCGGGGAGCCGCCGGGCGGGGTGTTCAGGGGCGCGACGATGGTCGGGGCGGCATGCACCTGAGGCGCGGGCGCCGGTGCCGGGGCCGGAGGCGGGGTGGGACCGGGCGGGGGCGCGAAGCCCTGCGCGGC